>DUCL01000066.1:1417-7526 GCA_012959845.1 Candidatus Poseidoniales archaeon | reverse complement strand
ACATTGAGGCTGGCTTATTTGAGGGGTGGAATGACCCTCGACTGCCAACATTATCTGCACTGAAAGAAAGAGGAATTACAGCACAAGCATTACGAAATTTCTGGGTTGAACTTGGTGTTACTCAAAAGGACATCAGTGTGCCATTGTCAACATTGTACAGTCTTAATACTAAGGAAATTGATGCAATTGCACCTCGTGTTTCATTCGTGAAAAATCCTGTGCAAATCTCGCTTCAGGGTGAATGCCCTGATAGAATTAGTATTGCAGTGCATCCAAATGACAAATCAATGGGTCAGCGAATATTTGAATTAGCAGATAATTCTGTTTATATTAGTTCTGCGGACCATAAAAACGAAGTGAGATTGAAGGATTTTTGTAATATCATGATCGATGGAAATAGCGCACAAATCACTTCAACTGAAAGAGTGGACAATATACCGATAATTCACTGGGTTGGCGGCAACTATGTCGATGCTGAATTGATAGTTATTGAGGAGGGAGAATTGGTTTCCATTACTGGTAAGATGGAAATGCATGAGTATCCTATTGGCACAGCATTGCAACTTGAAAGAATTGGTTATGGAATTATTGTGGCTGAAAATAAAATTGTTTTTACGCATAATTGAAAATAATTATTCTGCTTTTTCTCCAAAACAATGATAGAGCAGAGCAGCGGAACAATGTATGGTGAAACCTGTGGGAAAGACTGTTGCCGACCTTGAACTTGATGATGAACATATTACTGCGGGTTTAGATGATACTTTGCAAGAAGGTGCAAATAGACTTCTAAGTGTGCCTGGCGGAGTACTGATTATTCTCAACGATGATAACCAAGTAAAGGGAGTTATTGGAACAAAACAAATGTTAACTGCCATCTCAAAAGGGTCAGACGTTAGTTCTACAAAGTGTAATGAAATAATGGAAATGGACTTCCTCCAAGTAGAATTGGATACTCCTCTAAGTGAAGTTCTCTCCGATATTAAAAAGCGTAGCCCACAAGCAGTTGTTGCTGTTGATGATGGTGAATTCGCTGGATATTTTTCTCCATCTGATTATTCTCAGGCTAGAGAGATTGTAAAATCACTAAAGCAAGTGTTCAAGGCTTAATTTCTCAAGCAACTAATTTGATGACCCTTCCACATCCGGTGCAAGGGAATCTGTATGGGCGCTCATCACTCTCTACAGGATTATCAGTAGAACAAGCAGGACAAGGTATTGTAGGAACTATTATTTCATCCATTTCAGCGATGTTAAGACGACGTGGACTAATTATTGCAGTAAACCACCAAATTACAATAACTGCTACTATTGAACCTGCGACAAATACTGGCGGGAAAGCAAAGTAGTGAATGGCAGCTACTACTAGAATCAATACCGACTCACCGTATAACCAACGGCGGTGCCTTTTCGCAGTCATTCGTATAGCAATCCACCAACCTGCAATGAAAGCGGTCACCACTAGCACAAACAGAGACGCAGGTGAGTGCACTGGTGAAGAAGTGGGGTTGATAGAGAGTGTGAAATCCTCATCTTGAGGTATATTCTTTCCCTCTAATGATAGTACTTCACCCCAAGGCAACCTTGAATGTGTGAAAGTCAAATCATTACTCTCTCGCAAAGTTGCCACAGAAAATGAAGTCAATGCTGTGGTCTTACCAGAAAGTTCCAACTTATAGTCATCCCAAATCGGTGCAGGCTGAACAACAATGAAACTACGAATCAAATCAATTCTCGCACCGTCTTCTAAATATTCAGTTGTTGTGAAGGTGAGGGTAAGTGGATGATTTACTACTGCATCTTGACCATGAAGGTCTAATTCGATTCCAATCGTTTCAAAATTCTTGAATGTACCCAATAAGTCCTCAGCATCTATTGCCATTCCAGAAGCGAGGTATACTGTTGCAAGGTTACTTAATTGTCTTTCAAATTCATCAATTTCCACGGGCTCAATAAACCTGCTAACCCTTTCAGCATCGCCGACAGCACCAGCGTTAAAATGACTCAGTACTGGAGATAGTTCAGGGTTATCATCACCAATATGATCCATTCCCCAGCGCATCCAAAATGCCATTTCCCCATCCACTTCAATATGTGTAACACGTGATAATTTCAATTTGCCATTTGCTTTTTCTAATTCAGCACTGGCAGTAATATGAAGTGGACTACCATCTCCATTTGTGCGTAGAGGTTCATCGGGCGGGTAATAACTTCCAGTACCTCCACCAGTATCGAATGTTTCAATTTCAAAGGTGGTTGAACCAGATAATGTCGGTCCAGTAGTTTGTAAATTAAAAATAACTTCAACATTTATTGATTCTATACCTCCACTCGCATCGTTCCATGTCCAAGTGATTCTAACTGCATCACCAACTCTCGTTTCAATTGGGTCACCACCCAATACTATTCCATTTACTTTCATCACTACTGATTCAGAATGTGCTAATGTATCCATTCCCCATGGCGAATCAATAATTAATGGCAAATAGACATCCGAACCTTCAATTTCAGGGTCTAATAACTTTAATTCAAGTAACGGAATTGTTGCAGTAAGTGTTGCGTCATCATCGCTTGAACCCCATTTTAATTCTAACTTTGCATCGCCAGCAGGTACACTGAAAATTACTGTTCTAGCAGTTAATTCAACCTTTATTGGATTAGATAATACTCCTTGTTCGACATCAATATCAAACTCTAATGTCCCTGTTCCCGTTAGGAATGAAGAGCCTGGACTGGTAAATGCTTCACCAATTGTTGTAGAACCGGCAGTAATTGTAACCGAGGCATTGATTTGAGCACCGCCTGCATTACTCACCTCATAGGGAATGGATAACTCCCAGACATCTGTGGGGTAAGCTCCTGTCCAAACTGATTCAAGAGTCCAAACTCCTACTTCTTCTTCAGAAGTAACGGCGTTTGCAATAGTTGCAGTTTGAGACACATCGGCTAATTTCTGAGCGAATGGAGTCAAGGACCCGGCGGATGATGAACCAAGTAGGTGCAGTTCAACAGTTTCCGAATCGCAACAAACCACTACATCTTCAGCACTAGCAGAAAAAGTTAGGGAAATTGTAAGGGGTGCAATTAACGAACACAGAAAAAGTGTCAGAATCAAGAAAGGTCGTTGCGACATTGACACCACTAATACCCAACGGAAAGGGCATAACACATAACCCCAACGATTGAATAATAGCCAATCTGTCAAAATAATGGAATAATTGAATGAACGAAAGTGAATTATCACAACGCTTTTTCAAGCAATGTTCCTAACTCTTTCTCAAATAATGATACCACTGCTTGTCCGACTTCACCTTGTAAATCGTCTGGTAGCAATCTCAATCCTAGGCGTGTTGCTGCTCTAGTTGCCTTTAACTCAGCGTATAAAGTTCGTGCTTTGGTATGGAAATAATATGAAACGGCTTCCTTAACTTCCGCTTTTAATTCCGGATCTTCATCAACAACATTCCTAATGTGTGCCTTTAATTCATCTTTGACTAAATCTCTAAATGCCTCAATTACCAAGTCCTCTGTAGCCATTAGGTCTTTGACTTGGTCGCGGATGCTTCCGGTCAACAATCGTTCAATTGCCATGATTAGCCCAATGGGTTGTGAGGTTTCAACCCGTCGGTGCAAATTATTGAATCAAATTGCCAGTTGTAATGAAGTCATCAAGAAGTTCTGAAGCAAATAATTTGACCCTGTCCTCATCGTCAGGCCATTGCTTTGATGCCAAAAATAATTGACTTGCAATATCAATCGGCGATGAACTAATCACGCAACGATGCCAAACCAACTCCTCTAAACGTGCAGTTGAAAGTGTAGAATCTGTTAATGTGGGGAGGATTAATTCGCTCAAGGCTTGACTTCGCTCGTCTATATTCATTTTAGGCCAACTCTTGGACAAACGTGAAAGCATTCTCTCAGCCAAGTTAGTGATCATTCCACTGGCGGGCTTGTCAACTTCTGGTAAGCAAACAGTCCGTAAGGAACCCTCATCCCTTAGATGGTCGCGCAGGAATGTATGAATTGGGTCAAATGTTGTGTCAAGCGCTTCTCGTAGCCATAGTCCGCTACCAGAAAATGGCCTCATTCTGCGAACTCTAATTCCATTTGGAGCAATAACTGCTGCTATTGCTGAACATTGAGCAACAACATCAAGTCCACCCATACGCTCAGATTTTTTAGTACCCATTCTAACCCCGACTGAAAGAGGCATGATGTGAATGTATTCAGCAGCTGGAATTTCATCAATACTCCATGTATCTTCAAATGGGTCGATATGAACTAGTAACCCCTCACTAATCGGCTTAGGCTGTGGGACTTCATCGCGCGGGATATTTCGATGGCTAGGCAGCAATTTTCTCTGATATCTAATGCCACTATCTAGGCAAGCCGACTCAAGTTGTGATAGGGCAAGAATCCCTTCAAGGTCAGCAGGTGCATGGATATGAACAATTTTTGCTTCTACCAACTTTGATGCTATTTCAGTTAGAATATTTCGCACATCCGCGAAGGGGGCTGTCGTCAACAAATCATGCATTACTTGGCCCTCCAATAATCCTGCTATATGCAACCCTTCTTTAACCTCAGTGATTAACTTACCAATAGCAATAGATTGGTCTTCTCACCATACCATCTATATTATCACCCATACTCTTGTAGCAGTATTCAGTGGTTAGTTGGCTGAAGCGAGATCGTTGAAAAGTACTGTGCCAACCCGAACTGTTCTAGAGGGTGGTGGTTTCCCTGTTAGGCGACCTATTCCCATGAGTGCACTGACTAGCCCATTTCTATTACTTGATGAGATGGGGCCTGTGGATTGGCCTCCGAATGGTGCAATAGGCGCTCCAAATCATCCCCACAGGGGTTTTGAAACTGTTACATATTTACTCCAAGGTAGAATGAATCATGCAGATTCTGCTGGCAATTCGGGTGACTTGAATCCTGGCGATGTTCAATGGATGACTGCGGGAAAGGGTGTCATTCACTCAGAATTACCTCATCCCGATTTCTATCAAACTGGCGGGATAATGCACGGTTTCCAAATTTGGGTCAACTTACCCGCTGCGGATAAAATGATGCAACCAAGATATCAAGATATACCTGCCAAAGATATCCCAGTCGTAACCTCACAAGATGGGTTGGTAGAGGTTCGCGTCATTGCTGGTCGCAGTTTAGGTCAATCAGCAATAATTGATACCGTTATTCCAATAACATATTTGCACATGACATTGAAACCGGGTGGGAAAATTGTTCAATCCATCGATAAGGGTTTGAATGGAATGATTTATTGCTTCTCAGGATGTTTGAATATTGAACAAAAAACACTGAATGATGGTCAATTAGGAATACTAAGTGATGGTGATGAAGTATGTTTATCCGTTAGCGAATCTGCAGATGAGGAGGTCAATTTGCTGGTATTGGCAGGTCCGCAAATTGATGAGCCAATTGCGCGTTACGGCCCTTTCGTCATGAATACAGAGCAGGAAATAATGCAAGCGATTGAAGATTACAACTCTGGTACACTTGCTTGATAATACCAAAAGCAATACTATTGGTTGTAGCAAGATGTTATGGAGTGTTATTCACTCTACCATCAAGCGCAGTTCATCACGCTTATATCGCCAGTCTGTAGGAAGTTTCCCTTCAGACATGTGATAACGAGCGAGGCGACGAATCTTTGCCTCGGTTAATTCTAGTGAACGCTTGTTGTGAAGATCTTTGTGATTTCCTGAACCGAGATGATTGATGATACCAACTGCTTGACGCATTAGATTCATCATATCTTCTGGATACTTTCCACCTATGTCATTATCGGACAATAGTTTACCAATACGCATTCCAATTACAAGACGTGCGTTTGGTACAGCGTGTTGGTCACGAAGAATAGTTCCAATCTCTGCAGTCGTCTTTCCAGACTTTGCAAGTTCAAGAATTAACTCAGTAACAGCCTCTTTATCTGTATTGGACCAAGATGGTGCTTCTGAAACAAATGGCTTACTTGAACCGCTTTTTCCACTTCGCGATTTGTACATACGTGCCATGTCAAACTACTCCTAACGATTCGGCGACTTAACTCCCCTTCTTAACCGCTTTGTATAAGAGCAGTATG
>DUCL01000066.1:326-1367 GCA_012959845.1 Candidatus Poseidoniales archaeon | reverse complement strand
TCATCATAATCTTTGGTGTGATTTGGCCAAACGGCCGGGTGTTCCAGACCATTCCCAAGCCGGTGCAAATGCTCTTGCCAAACCAATAACTTCTCCATTTTGCATCACCAAAAGGTCTTGCCCTGCTTTGATTGAAGAATCGAAGGACTCAACAATTTGATGAAAGATATCTCCCTTCCAAGAGACATCTGAGTTGATATGGATTTCAGGCAGTGATTTATGCTTGGCCAATCTTTCAATGACCGGCTTGGATAATGCAAATCCGCCACGGTCAATTGACCACTGTGCTAATTGGGTTCCCTTGTCTTCAATTTTCCATCGAGGAGGTTTTCCTCTAACTTTGACCCCTTCAAGCCAGTGGTCATTATTCATGTGTTTTCTGGCTACACTAGAAAAGTTGTCAATGTTAATTTGTTCAACACGACGGCGCACTAATGAAAAATCGCTAACCGCAGTTTTTACCGCCTCGCTAAGTAGTTGTAAAACATCAAATGAACCGGCTGATTGTCCTTGACGGGTATCCACTACCTCAATATCAACAAATGACAAATCCATTCCACTGTGATTTATTATTCGCTTGTATGAGTGATTATTTAGCAGTGCAGTAATCATTTTCTCTATTCTCGCAATCTCATCGCGACTCCAATCACCTGTTACTGGAACATCATAATGGGCAGCAGGCCAAACTTCTTCTAAATCTCTTGGAACTAAACCTAGTGGTGATGTGACAATTACTTCATGGCAAGCACTGGTGCCAATCGCTCTAATGAATCTGCCATGCGACTTTGACAATCTGTATGGCTTCCTTGCACTACATGGGAGCAATATCAGAACATCACCTAAATTATGTGGTGAGCGATAATCGTTGCAAATGAAATTTTCCCATTCCGTGATAAGTGGGTCCGATTGAGTGGAGTGGGAAAAGCAATTGAACACTCTATTACGATTAACATGCGATGCGAGAACACCTTGCATTCCTGCAACTAATGTGTCATGACGGCGTAGGTGCTCAACCAATTTTGGACTGGTCAAACTTTGTTT
>DUCL01000066.1:0-250 GCA_012959845.1 Candidatus Poseidoniales archaeon | reverse complement strand
CACTGTGAAAGCTGTGACTTCATATCACTACTCTCATTCATTGAATCAATAATATGTCTTGGGCCACCAACACTGAGCAAAACTCCTGCAGACGATGCTTGACGAGACCTTGCCATATCGAATAAATCAACACCAAACCAAGTCAATACTGCTAGATTATCTGGCCCACCAATACCAGGAGCCCACAATAATGCCCCAGGGAATCTTCGCTTTAATACAGAAATTGCTTCCACTAATTTCCCAGGCTGGC
>DUCL01000065.1 GCA_012959845.1 Candidatus Poseidoniales archaeon | reverse complement strand
CGAGATAGCGGTTGAAGTATTTGATGCATACCCATTCATCATCTCAACAGATAATGATGGTTCAGGACATATGTATGTCGATGTCACAAATACCTACATCGGACAAACACCTACTGCTGCAATGTCGCTCACAGCAGATGCTCCAATTTTCACTAGTCTGTCCGCATCTTGGAATGTATGCAATGATTTGACTGGAACCTGTGATGGACTTTGGGAATACGACCTTGATGTTTCAAAATCTAATATCGGTTGGACATCAGAATTACTCATCCCATCTCTGTTCATAGACGGACAACTTGCAAGAGAATCTGGTTCAAACTATATGGATTACTACTTGGTTAACTTTGAAGGAGTTGACAGCAATGGTGATGATTACAAATCATTAACCGGTGTAAAGTGGCACATTACTGAGGATATGCCAGCACCAGAAGATATGGATGATACCATGTTTAGTGATTACTTAGCAGATCTAATCGCAAGTCAAGATGAATTGAAATTACAAATTTCACAGTCAACTGAAGACACTACTGAATTGGATGCTAAGATGGTAGAACTTGAAACTAAACTTGGACCTGCTTGTGAAGACCCACGTGCAGACTGTCCAGTTGAAGAAGTTCTGAGTAATGCTGAAACAAGCGACGAATCAGGTAACATGATGATGATGATTGGAATCGTAGCATTTGTAATAATCGCAGCACTATTAGTCGGATTGATGCTAATGCGTGGAGGCAACACAGCAGAAGAAGAAATCAAATGGGGTGCCGAATTACCTGCAGATGATTTAGTTGCAAACTCTATGTATGGTGGGACACAACAATTGTTCCAGCAACCAGTTGCTCCAATGCCAATGCCTCAACCAGTTATTCCACAGGCCCCTGTAATGGGTCCTCCAATTCCTGCAAGCGGAATACCGGCAGGATGGACAATGGAGCAATGGCAACATTATGGGCAACAACACCTAGATGGAAAACTTTGAGCTAATAGGCTTTGAGTGAGTCGTTTTTGTAACTATCGCCAATAATAATGAAATCTAAACCCCTAAAGGGGAGCAATGTGAGGGAATATCGTGGCAGAAGATGATGAGAGTGGAGGTGACCTTGTGGAAGAGGTACCATCCGATGTTGTTATTGAACAGAATGAGGCTGTTGATGTCGATGAAACAGAGGTCACTATTTGGGCGCCTGAGCCTAAAGGAACAGATGAAGTTCTTCAATCAAGTATTGAGGAATGGATTGGAGGAGTCGATTTCAATTCAACCGATGAAGTCCCAATACCAGAGAGATTAGTAGACCAAGTAATTGGCCAAGAAGCAGGTTCCATCGTCATCAAAAAAGCGGCTGAACAACGCAGACACATGCTAATGATTGGAGACCCAGGTACTGGCAAATCAATGCTAGCAAGATCTATGACAGACTTGCTACCCGCAGATTCCCTTGAAGATATTTTGATTTATCCAAACGAAGAAGATGAGAATGAACCTAGAGTTCGTTCGGTCCCAGCAGGTCGCGGTGACAGGATAATCAAGGTTCAAAAAGAAGCTATTCGCCAACAAAAGGCTAAGTCACAAAAGGTATTGCTACTCGCCTTTGGATTAATTGGCCTTCTATTATTTATCGCAGCCTTACAATCAGGAGACATTATGACGCTACTATTCGGAGGTTTTCTACTAGCCTTTGGATATATGTTCATCCGCAGCCGTCTAGGTTCAGTTGATGAAAGTAGAATTCCAAAGTTATTGGTTAAGCACGAACAAGGAGAGGCCCCTCCATTTATTGATGCAACTGCGACACTGGCAGGTTCTTTACTAGGTGATGTACGACACGACCCTTTCCAATCAGGTGGGATGGAAACTTCTGCTCATGACAGGGTTGAACCAGGTGCAATTCATAGGGCTAACAAAGGAGTTCTCTACATTGATGAAGTCAATTTGCTTCGCTTAGAAGAACAACAAGCTCTGTTAACAGCAATGCAAGAAAGAGCATTTTCCATATCCGGACGTTCCGAACGCTCAAGTGGTGCCTTAACCAAGACTGAACCTGTTCCTTGCGATTTTATTCTCATTGCAGCAGGTAACTTAGATGCTATCCAAGGAATGCATCCAGCATTACGAAGTAGAATTAGAGGATATGGCTATGAAGTATATGTTAATTCTGAAATGCCAGATACATCACGCAACCGACGCCGTTTGATTAGATTCATCGCACAAGAAGTATTGAGAGATATTGATACAGCCCGTGAGATTCCACATTTTGACAAGAGTGGAGTTAGTATTATTCTAAGAGAAGCACAAAGAAGAGCAGGTCGACGTGGAAAATTGTCTCTACGCCTTCGTGAACTGGGAGGTCTTGTACGCATTGCTGGAGATTTAGCAATGGAAGAAAACGCTCCTCTAACTACTGCTGAACATGTTCTATTGGCAAGAGAGATCGCTAAACCTCTTGAGCAACAAGTTGCCGATAGAATGATTGAAAGAAGACTAGATTATTCACAAATAGTAAGCACTGGTGAAAGAGTTGGCAGAGTCAATGGATTGGCTGTATTAGGGGCGAATTCAGGCTTGTCAGACTTCAGTGGCATAATGTTGCCCGTTGAAGCATTGGTTACTCCAAGTCAAGGTGGTGGTGGAAAAATACACGCTACTGGAGGCTTGTCTGATTTGGCTAAGGAATCCGTAACAAATGTCAGTGCGGTTATCAAGAAGTTAACAGGCAAGGATGTTTCTGATTATGATATTCATATTCAATTCGTTAACACACATGGTGTCGATGGAGATTCTGCATCTATCACTATTGCAACAGCGATTATTTCTGCATTAGAGAACATTCCAATCCGTCAAGATTTGGCTATGACCGGTTCTTTATCAGTGCGTGGAGAAGTTCTTCCTATCGGTGGTGTAACTGCGAAAATTGAAGCGGCAGCACGTTGTGGAATCAAAACAGTGATAATTCCTCGCGCCAATATGCAGGATGTCCTTCTTGATGATAAGTATGAGAAGATGGTCACTGTCATTGCAGTAGATACTCTGGATGAAGTTATGCAACATGCGTTGGTTAAGCACTCAGGCAAAGCAAGTTTGGTAGAGAGATTAGAGGCTGTAATAGACCGATTGACTCCAGCAACTACGTCAATTACTTCAGCTTGAATAATAACCGCTACGTCGTAAATGACGGGCTACAATGATAATTACCCGTTTATTACAAAAGGGTGAGTCATTCCCTTGAGAGTGGGGTGGAAAAATGGTTAATTCAGATAAAGTCAAAGATGCCAGTAAAGGCGCGTTGGTTGTATTATTTCTCGTCACAATGATAGATATGATCGGGTTTGGAATCGTAATTCCATTTCTAACCTATCTCGTAGAAGACCTCGCAGGTGCAGAAGGCGTAACCGAAATCGGTCTTTGGGTCGGATTACTAATGACCTCTTATTCAGCGGCACAGTTTCTGTTCTCTCCCTTTTGGGGCTCATTGAGTGACCGTATTGGTAGAAGGCCGGTATTGATGGTTGGTCTAATCGGAAACACAGTGTTTTTCGCGCTATTCGGGCTCTCAAATACATTGATGATGGCACTTGCAGCGAGATTTTTGGCCGGAGTATTCAATGCTGTTGCCAGAGCATATATCGGCGATGTCAGTAATCCTCATCAATTAGCAACAAGGATGGGTATAATTGGAGCAGCATTCGGTCTAGGGTTTACCATCGGTCCATTTTTGGGAGGAGAATTATCTGCTCCTGCATTGAGGTGGGAAACTTTCCAAGGAACTATTTTTGAAACCTATCCATACCTTCTGCCTTGTATTTTGGCAAGTGCATTATCAACAATTTCTTTATTGATAGCAATAAGAAATTTACCGGAGTCGTTAACTCCTGAAATGAGAAAAGCAGATACATCGAGAACTTGGAAAAAGCAGATGAAGAATATGTATGCTAATTCCAAGAAAATGCTGGGTGAAGGTTCAATTGCACTGATTATTTGGGTCGCTATGCTCTTTACATTTGGATTTACAATAATGCATGCCATCTTCATTCTCTTTACAGGAATGCCAACTGCAGATGGTGGACTTAATTTTACTGAGGCTGATAATGGCCGAATATTCGCGATGATAGGAGTAACTGGAATAATTACGCAAGGATTCCTTATCGGTCCAATGACCAAGAGATTTGGCTCGCGCAGATTGCTTACATTTGCCGCATTGCTAACGGGTATTGGATTGGTGCTAATCCCATATTCACAGTCGGAGTATGCTTGGCTTCATATCCTCTCAGTAACCTGCTTATTATCGATCGGGAGTGGATTATTCCAGCCCTCTTCATCAACACTATTGGCACAGTTTGCAAAAGCGGAAGGATATGAATTGGGTGTTGTGATGGGTGCAAACGAATCACTTGGCGCATTTGCTAGAATACTTGGCCCAATTTCAGGCGGAGTCGTTTGGGTATTGACTTCCAATGGAACATATCCATGGGATTATCACACAGCCTTCCATTTGTGTGGACTGTTAATGCTATGTTCTGCATTACTCTCCTTAAGACTATCAGATCCAATAATGGTTGATGCGAATGGAGAAGATTTTGCTCAAGAAGAGTGAAATATGCCTCTTTGAAGGTGCCATATTGAAGAATGATAAGGGGATGGAGACACATGGAGCATAGCGTGGACACTTTGGATGTAGGTCTGTTCGATAGGCGTTTATCTGCTGCTGCAAATGTGTTGGTCATTATTACTGTACTAACAATTGCAATGATATACTTAGAGGGTGTATTGCAGCCATTCTTCATTGCATTGGGAATATATTTTGTCTTAAAACCAGGTGCTGACAAATTATCAGTAAATGGATTTCCTATGATTCTGTCATACTTTACGATGCTGATGTTCACTCTGATGGTGGTTAGCAGTGCTGCCTTTTTTGCATATCAACAAGCAGATGACTTAGTGGGTGACGATGACAAAATGCAACAGTACAACCATCGTTTAGATAAGAAGTGGTCACAAATCAAACAGATGCCAATTGTAGGTCCAGTAATAATTGATGCAGTCGGTGATTCAGATTCAGATTTAGGGAGTGATTTATCCCAATTGGGGTTGCTTTCGGATAATCAGCAGTTATCGGATGTACTCGTCGGAATGATGTCGGGCACAGGTAGTGCACTAACAACTAGTTTGACCGTAACATTCTTTTTGATATTCATCATTTTTGAAGCCAGTTTATTGCCTGATAGAATAGAGCGAGCGTGGCCCGGTGGAGCAAATGAAAAAGTGCAGATGATAAGAGACCAAATTGAATCCAGCGTCAACACATATATCGTCGTAAAAACAGGAGTTGGAGTCGGTACGGCAGTTATTGCTGGAATTATAATGGCAATTTTCGGAATTGACTTGTGGTTCACTTGGGCACTGCTGACATTTTTACTAAATTACGTGCCTTATATTGGTTCATTATTCGCGACAGTCCCACCAATTATTCTCGGACTAATCTTGCTTAGTCCAGGCTCACTCATTTTATTGATGGTCCTATTGTTGACCAACCAACAAAT
>DUCL01000064.1 GCA_012959845.1 Candidatus Poseidoniales archaeon | reverse complement strand
AGAATCCTCTGGTTGTCCCAATATTGAACTAATTATTGCAGATGTTTGTGAATTAGAAGCAACTGTTTCAAAGCCAAATTGGTCCATAGTGGTTGATGAGGAGCGAACTTTTGTTGGCATATCCTCAAGAGATTGTAGTTGTTGTTCAAATGTTGGCTTAGCATCAAATTCAGGAACCTCTCTTTCCCTACTAGCCCACCATGCTATTACTGCCCAAGTAATTGCTTTCATCAGTAATACGGTTTCCTCAATCTTCCATCCAGCAGTTCCAAATAGATTATATTTGAAATTGGTAACTAGAACTACGATGATATTCACGGTGATTATTCGGGCAATAATCACAAGACGAGGCGCTCGGTGGTCCATGCTATCAATACGATACGGTATGACTGAACCTATCAGTGTTGTCCACTCAAATTATTTTCATCTCTGCCGCGCGTACGGTGTTTTCCATCAACATTGCAATGGTCATTGGCCCGACTCCACCTGGAACTGGTGATAACCAAGATGCTGTATTGGCAACGCTTGAATCAACATCTCCTGCAAGCCTCCATCCACGTTCACGGGTTGTATCATCTACGCGATTAATTCCTACATCAACAACAACAGCCCCTGGTTTAACCCAATCCTCGGTAACCATTTCAGCCCTACCAACCGCAGCGATTAGAATATCAGCAGTTGAACAAACTGCTCTACTATCTGCAGTTCTTGAATGAGCGACAGTGACAGTACAATCTACACCTTTTGCCCCGAGTAACAGAGCCATTGGATTTCCGACAATTCGCGAACGACCAAGAACTACAGCGCTTTTTCCTGATGTTTCAACTCCTGCCCACTGTAGCATACGCATTACACCACTAGGTGTGCAAGGCAACATTCCATCCATTCTTCCTTGTACTAAGCGTCCAAGGTTTTCTGGGTGAAAACCATCAACATCTTTGTTTGGAGAAATTAAATCGGTTAATCCTTCTTCATCCATATGTTTTGGAAGTGGAGACTGAACCAATATCCCGTGTAGTGAATCATCAGCATTTAATTTGTTGATAATATCTCTAACTTCACTCTCATTACTATCGCTTGGTAATTCAATATGCGTTGATTTTATTCCCAATCTCTCACATGCCTTGACCTTAGATCCAACATATACATGTGATGCTGGGTCATCTCCCACAATTACTACTGCAAGATGTGGAATTATTCCAGCCTGTTTTAGATTTGAAATGCGAGCATGAAGTTCTTCCTCAACGCTTGCCGCGCAAGCCCTGCCGTCAAGGCGCTGTGCTACCATGAGGGGGCCTGTCGTTACTCCTTCTTTGAGGATTCGCTTCCACTCAATTGCTATTGGTCGCCTTAGAAAGCCAAGGATGCGTCTATGGTCTACCGGCTTATGCATTGAGGCAAGATAGGCGGTCAACGATTGTAATTCGCCAGTAGATAATATATCTTAACCGCCGTATTTCCCTGTAGGATTCTGAAATATTTCTAGATCAAAATTGGATGTTGAAGATAAAAGGTGGTCAAAAATATCGGCTTGAATTGCTTCATACTCCACCCACGCAATATTTTTACTAAAGCAATATATCTCTATCGGCAAACCATTTTCGGTAGGTTCCAACTGTCTAACCATCAAGGTTAAATCCGTTCTAAGGTGTTCATTGGCCATTAAATACTGAAGCGCATACTCCCTAAACAGTCCGATATTAGTGAGGTTTCGACCATTCAACAAAGATGATTTATCATGTTCATTAATGTCGTTGTGAATTGCAATTTCGTTCTGTATTGAGTCTATATGGTTCTTCAATAGTTCAATGTTTTTGTAATGAGCGATTTCTTTATCCGTACAAAATTTAATGCTCGTCATGTTGATATTTAACGACCTTTTTATTCTTCTAGCCCCAGAATCAGTCATTCCTCTCCAATTCTTAAAGGAGTCTGAAATGAAAGCATAAGTTGGAATCGTAGAAATTGTATTGTCCCAGTTTTGAACTTTAACCGTATTCAAAGTAATCTCTAAAACATCTCCATCAGTACCGTACTTCGGCATGGAAACCCAATCTCCGACCCTAACCATATCGTGTGATGAAAGTTGAATACTTGCCACCAAACCAAGAATAGTATCCTTAAAAACCAACATTAGAACTGCCGTTAAAGCACCTAAAGCACCCAATAACGCGACTGGGTCCCTATCCATAATAGTTGCAAAAACTAAGATCGCAACTACCACATAAATCATTATATTAGCAAGTTGAACATAACTACTGATCGGCTTGTCTTTAAAATAAGTGATTCTCGTACTGACCTCCTCTAAAGCTTTTAGCGTTTTTATAATAACCGACGCTATCACCCATACCAGTAACACCTTCACAGCAATATGAACAAACGGAATTAGGGAAGGGAAATTCGAAAGAATTGGAACCGATAGATATTGGATAAAAATCAACGGCACCAGGGTCGATAAAGAATGAAACACTTTTTTCTCCAGTAATATATCATCCCAATCGTTTTTAGAGTTTTTAATAAACTTCCGAATGCCTTGAACGATAAACTTCCTCGTTACAAAATTGCCCAATAAACAAACCACTAAAAGAATCATCAAATGAATTCCCAGCAAGACATAGTGGGTCATCTCCAGTCCTAATCCTCTAGCGGTTAGGAAATTTTGCACCCATATGTCAAGATTCATAAATTCGTTTGTCATCTATCTCATTATTTAATGTGCCGTAAAAATCAGATTTATGGCCAAACAATCTGCCGAAACAGAGGACGCCAATGGACGTTGAAACTTGGTTAAACAAGATGTATTAAGGGGCCAACGGAAAGACAGGTTGAGTCCGTCTACAATAATAATCAATACAGGACTAACCTACTCCTGAAGGGAGTTCGAAATGAAATCGCTTACAGTCGTATCTCCGTTGACTCAGCAATACAACATCAATAATTAAGGAGCCAACGGAGAGACTCGAACTCCCGACCGTCGGATTACAAATCCGAAGCACTACCAGCTATGCTACGTTGGCGACAAGGTGGGCGAGTTGCCTCCCCTTCTTGAATAAAGTGGTTGAACTGGTTGCGAAGCGTATTGACAATTGGAAAGGTAATATTTGGATAGTATTGCCTTTTACAATAATAATTGCAATAATTAGGAGGGGCAACTCAAAGAGGAAGTCGGCATTGGGTGAGGTATGGACGACGATGCAGGTATTGGATTACTGAACCCATATGCACAAACCAAAGTCGGAAACGACACTATTTTTGGCTGGTGGGCTCGTTTTCAAGAAGCGGTTGCTTCTGGTGCTGATGCCGTAAACGGTACCATCGGTGCATTGTTAGAAGACGATGGTTCTTTGGCGATTAATCAGGTAGTGGATGCAGCAATTCGCCAAGCACCACCTGTTGAGATTGCTGCTTATGCACCACTCAAAGGTTTACCAGCATTTCTAGACCTCGCAGTCACACTGGCTCTTGGAGAAAAACGCTCACAATTGGAGCAACTTGGAATCACAACAACTGCTACTGCAACTCCTGGTGGCTCTGGTGCACTTTATCTGGCAGCTGCAAATTTTGCTAATCGAGGCGATAAAGTTCTGTTAAGAGATAGACATTGGGGGCCATATAATGGATTTCTCAACGGTTGCGGATTGTCTTATGCAACTTATCCACTATTGCCATCTGGAGATTCTAGTCTGCCATATGTTGATGTTGCAGGTTTTAAATCGGAATTGGAAAAGTTATGCCAAACTCAAGATAAAGTGATGACTTGGCTAAACGATCCGGCTCACAATCCTACTGGATTATCAATGACTGCTGATGGGCGAATGGCACTGTTAGATGCGATGATGGAAAGTGCAACACGTAACGAAAACGTTGGTCATACATTGCTCTTAGATGCTGCATATCACTTGTATGCGGAAGAACCGCATGGTTGGGCTGAAACAATTACTGAGGCTCTAGATAATGGAATGCCATGGCCTGAAAATTTACTGATAACAATTTCAATCTCTCTATCCAAATCACATACAATATATGGCTTGAGAACTGGCGCTCTGGTCAGTTTACATCCCGACGCTGCTGTAACTGAAAGAATTGGCACGGTAATGGGTGTTACTGGACGACAGACATGGTCGGCAGCGCCTCGTATCGCCCAATACACCGTTAGTACAATGCATGCAGATGAACAATCTGGTGCTGCATGGGCAGGCGAGAGAGATAGATTGAAAGATTTATTGGTGACTAGGAGAAATGCGTTGAACGAAGCCTGTAGCAAACTCGGAGTTCCTCTCAATCCGACTATGGATGGATTCTTTGCATGGATTGAGAGTGAAGACCCAACTGCACTTGCAGAAGCATGTGCTGAGCAGGATGTATACCTCGTTCCGCTTACTGGAGGAGTGCGCATTGGTCTATGTGCAGTTCCTTTGTCACAAATACCACGAGTTGCTGAAGCATTGGCCAATGCACTTGCTTAGAGAGTTGATTTGATGCGTAATCCACGTGAAAACTTCATTCTATCCGGTGCGGTATGTATTGTCTTTGGTGCCTTCTTCACCGTTGCTGAGATTTACCTTCTGGCTGGAACGATTGGCATTAGCGGTGTTGCATTATTCATTATTGGAATGAGTATTAAAAGCGACTTGGGATTGTCCAAGAAAGAGATTCGAGAATGGCTTCCCTCGAGTGAAGGAATGCCTGATGCTGGACGAGTTATGTATCGTGTTGATACGACAATAGACAAACCGATTACCACTTCAATTCTCTGTGGTGCTTGTGCCCACATTGAAGTTGTCAAAGGAAAAAGGCCGCAAACTTACACTTGTGTATCTTGTGAAAGATTCCTTTGGCTTGATGAAGAAGAATGATTTTGAAGTATGACGATAATTCTGTAAACATCTTCAACCGATACAAAATGCACTATTAGCAACCGATTGATTGAAGGCACGGATTCAACTCCAAAAGTCATGCAAGGTCATGCGCTACTCAATCCTGAGCGCCGCATGCTTGGTGTAATCCAAGGTGATGCTGCCAAGAAATGGAGTCTTGAAGAAATTCTACAAGCCTGTAATTGGCAAGACCAAGCGATTGCTGTTACAGCCGGTCACGGACTTACAAACAAAGGATTAGCCCAAACAAAGGAGACTTCTTCTGCCGTTATTAGATTGGCAAGTGAAGGTGCTAATGCCCTAACCAATGGATTATTGGAAGCGAGATTATGGAATTGGATCTGTTCATCTGATGATGCAACAATGGATAATTTACAACAATCGTTTGAGAGGCATGAAGCAGGACCTGGCGTTGGATTATTGAAGAGATTAGGTGTTAGCCTTGAGGCTGGTAAATTTACTGCATCTAACCCCGATGCTGTTGGCGCTGCGATTGCTAAGCGGAGTGCTTTCATCGCAAGTCTACCCGCTTCTGAACAATCTCTTGATGCTGAATTGCTCGACCATTTCATGGGCCGCAGAAATCTGATTGAAAGTGTAATTTCCGTAGCACGAATGTGGAATGTCACTACAGCTGGAAATGCAATTGCGACTGAGCAACTACAAGAGAATGAGATGGTTAGCG
>DUCL01000063.1 GCA_012959845.1 Candidatus Poseidoniales archaeon | reverse complement strand
AAGAAGAAGAAGTCCGATGGCAGTGGTATTCAGCAGGCCGCTGGATTGATCCGTTATTTCGATGAGGAATCAGAACATGCTTGGAAAATTACCAAGGGCCAAGTATACTTTGCTTGTATCTCAATCTCTGTATTCTTCTACCTTGTAAATCAAGGCGTAGCACAAGCAATTTGGAATATTTTTGCTTGATTGAAATCATTGCTTTTGCAATTGATAATCACAAAGGTGTGATCAATACAATTTTTCCTTCCTTAGAAGCCATCGCTTGAGCGACTTGAATTGCAGTTTTCATACCCGATGTTGCACCGATAGTTTTCGGTTCACCTTCTTCATGAATTATCAATCGGTGAGTCAAGTTGTAAAGAACGCCTTCTTCGATTCTTTGGAATACCCACTGCTCATTTTCTATGGTAACCATCGCAGGAATACCTGAAAGGGGCCCCATCGCTTTACCGATTGATGAGGTCCTTGTCGAGAGACCTTGTAAGTCTCTAAATGGCTTCCAAGTTCTTCTTCTTGCTGGCTGTTGTACTCTCCGACTTCTATCTACGCCTTCTCTAAATGCTCTTGTCATCTTAGGGTCCCATCCCTTGGAGTTGGTGAACTCCATTCACAAAGCCAATCTGTTACACTAATAAGAAGCGCGACGACAAACAAGTCGCGAATGGTGATTATTAGACCCTTGATGTCTATTTCAAGTGCAAGATTATCCGCTAATTGGATTTTGTTTTCGCATTTGAAATAACAAAACATAACTCAATAGAAGTGGTATGATTGGCATCAATATCCATATTACAAATAATTGAATACCTGGTTGATGCAATAATCTTGGAACAACAATTAGAGAGAAAAATATTACTGATGCAAGAGAAATATACAATGGCTTTGAATTAGAATTTCTTACGTCTTCTTCAACCAGCCATGGAATTACTAAAGTCAACGCCAAAGAAATCCAGATGGCCGGTAATAGAATAATTGCATAAGGGGTAAACGCTGCAACAAATAATGGTGACAGACTCAGCGTTAATCGCACCCACCAAAGTTCTGGTCTTGGTGTTGCATCGAATCCCATAGTTGGCAGAAACATAGATGCAACACAAATAACAATCACTGAAAATACCAACCAAATTGTCATTAATGCTTCTCCATTACCCGCAATAATATCCAATGACTGTGCGAAAATAATGGACATTATTATCAAAAATATGAATGAGCATAATGAAGTCAATATCAGTGCTTTTGTTCTTCCATCTCCGGCGCCTAATTTAGAATCCAAACGCTTGGCAGGTTCTAATATTGTTGCAAAACTAATCGCCATGTGCAAAAATACTGAAATGAAAATAACATGATAATAATGCTCTAAATCCAACCAAAAGGCCGAATCCATGTTTTTTACGGCATCAATTTTCATAAAGAGAAATATTGCAACTGGGAATATCACAACAAGTTTGTATTTTGCCTTTGTTGCTAATTTATCAAGACCTGAATCAATTGTTGTTATTGTGCTCGCAGCAAATAATTCTGCCGCGACAATGAGAATTGCAATCACCAATAATGCATACCAAAATGGATCAATACTGTCAGTTGGCCATGTTGATTGTGTGGTAATTGAATCCACATTTAGATATGCACTATCTGGGAAAAAAATTGTAAATGAAAATAATGCAACCAACGAAACAAAACTCATCACCCTTTGTCTAACCAAGGTCTTAATGAATTGAGGACTTTGAGAAATGCTCGGTAATCTATTAACAAATAATGAAAATAATAACAATACCATCAAGACCAATTCTGAGAGGCCATCACCTCTCAAAAATGTCATCCATGCAGCACCATTAATCGGATTTGAACCTGCGCTATATTTTGCGATATCTGAATGTGAAAGGTCGTTGCTAAGCACAGCAATAAGGCGGTCTAATATCATCAATATAAGCAATAATACTGGCAAGACATTATGTACAGATTTTATCCATTTACCTTTTTCAACACTCATTTTTTCAATTGTTGAAGCCATTGGCCAAGCGATGAGAGAAATGGCCAATAGCGGCACTAACCAAGGCACATCATCTCCCAACATTGTATGTGGCACAAGTGTTCAGCCCTTGAGCATGGCGGAAACTATGAGGGCGGATAAGTGATGGCGGTGTTGATGGGGACTGACCGCTGGCATGATGGGGAACTTCTCGATGCCGCGAAAGTATCTCCATTAGCAGGTCTTGCAGAAAGTCTTGGATATGAAATGAATGAATGGTTAGAGGTTGCAACGACCGCTCTTCCAGAGACATTACGCATTACATCAAATAGAAATGATAGGGATTGGACAATACAACAAATTGCTAATCTCGGTGCGACTCCCCTTTCATGGCTAGGTTCAGATAATGCTTACCAAATGCCATTTGAAAGGGGTAAAGCAAGTGATAAAAAGGCAAAACATATGATGACGATTTTACATGATTCTGGCCGAATAACAAAGCAGGAAGCGGCTAGTATGCTACCCGTGGCATTACTGCAGCCACAACCCCAACAATTGGTATTGGATATGTGTGCAGCACCCGGTTCAAAGGCCACACAAATCGCTGAAGCAATTGCACCGAGTGGCATAGTTGTGGCAAATGAGCCAGTTTCTGGGCGCCTCAATATGTTGGTTAGTAATCGTGGCCGCCTAGCATTGAATAATATGCTAATTTCACAACACGATGGGCGTCATCTTGGAAGAATTCCTCCTCCGGGGTTTGATGCGGTTGTAGCTGACATTCCCTGTACTGGTAATGCAACTACGCGTAAAAACCGAAACTTATGGTGGAAATGGACTCCCAAAAATGGTCGGGCACTGTTCAAATTGCAAGTGGACATTGTTGCAAGAGGTGCAAGTTTGTTGGTACCAGGGGGGAAATTAATGCTTTCAACTTGTAGTATGGACCCTGTTGAAAACGAAGCCGTAGTTGCTGAATTATTACGACAACTACCATATCTACAATTAGTTCCAATCGATGAAAGTTTAGTTCCAGGATTAACTTTGCAGAAGGGGATTAGCGATTGGGACATTTTGGATGAAGAAGGAAAGGTTGTTGCTTTTGATGGCTCTTTACCTGAATTACCTCTTCTAAAACCAGCACACCTTTCCCCACAAAAGCGAATGGAATTATCCGATGATGTTGAGTTGGATGAAACTATTGAGGTGGAGAAAGAACTCGAAATTAAATCTCTACTACCACTTTGTCGCAGATTGCGACATCAAGATAATGATACAGGTGGCTTCTTTGTTGCAATGCTGATGCACAAAAAAGATGCTACTCCACAAGGTATCGCTCGTACATTCATCCACAAGCGTGCTTTGCCATCTGAATCTACATGGCAACCAAAATTGTTAGACCATCCAAAACCAGACCGACATTCAATTTTCCCTGCCGCTGAAGAAATAATTGATGAAGCGGTTTCAAGATACAAATTGAATGACCCAGGATGGTCGTGGTGGCATAGAGGAAAGAGAACAAATATTGCTCCAAAAATGGCACTGGAAAGAATATTCATGCAACAGTGTCCCAATAAGAAAGGAAATATTTGGCCACAGGGAACATTCCATCCGATGAAGATTATTCATGTTGGCCTTCCTGTTTTCACCGAGAAGAAAGGTACATGGCGTACTAGGCAAGAATCAATACCTGCACTACAACAACATATGGGAGATGTATTACTCAATATATCACAACAGACTCTCGGGCGATTATTGCAAGGTTGGGCGCCATTGATTGAAGAATTCACTGAACAATTGAAAATTGAAGCACCAGAACCGGGACCTCTACTATTTGGATGTCAAATCGATGGAGTTGATCATGTCGCTTCTGCATGGTCTGGTGCAAGAATTACCATGATGATCGACGACGTTGGAAAAGATATTTTGCGGGCCAAATTAGGATTGCCTTTCATTTTTGAAAGTGAAGAAGAAGAATGAGGCTTGGTTATGACAATAACAAACTGCAACAATAATTCTCATCCATTACTAATCGCAATGATATTCTCAGTGTTACTACTATCTCCTATACTCGCATCATCTGTTTCTGCTCAAACAGAATCAATAGAAAGCATTTGGGCTTCTAGCGCAATTCCACCACCTATTGCAAAGGATGTTGTATTGGTGGAGCAATTCATTGAAGATACACCTAATGCAGATGATAAGACCCAACAAGATTTGTGGAGGATATATCAGAATCGAGATGATGTCCTCCCTCTTAGTTGGTGGAAGTGGTCTGATGAAACCGGTTCTGATTGGCCCGATGATGATGCAAAGGCAAGAGCTGGTCAACTTGGAATGCCACAACAATCTCAAGACCAAGCCCTTTATGTTTTGAATTCTAATATTGAGCAATACCAAAATGTGGATGAAGCGATAGAGCAAGCAAAGAACTTGTCTATTGAAGAAACCGTTCTTGAGTTATCTGGCGACATCATATTGACGATTAATCAAAAAGGAGAATATGAAATAAAAATACAAGTTGAATTAGAACCATTGGTCAATTTGAGTGATGATACAATGTTGCATATTTTTCTCAGTGAAGATAATGCTGAAGATGTACATGAAAGACAAGTAAAGAATTTGATACGGGACATGAAACCAGAGGTTGGTTTTTCTGTAAAGGCAAATAATGTCACAAATACAACATGGATAATGCCAAAGGAGCATTTGATCGCTGCAGGTGTTGATTTAGATGAAAAGCCATTGGGTTGGCACATTACTCTGGCATTCTTTGGCAGCGTTGAAGGAGATGATACTACGCGCCTACTTGCATTGTATAACACTCCACTTCCCAATAAATGGTCAAATCCACAATCATCTGATTTCTTGATGCCAATGATACTGATTCTGTTAACTACTATTTTCGCATATATTGTATATTCCAATTCCTCTATTAGAGAAAAGGGGATGCCACAAATTAATGTCGCTTGGAAAGAGTCTACTAGCCCTAAAATAATAATTTCAATAAAAACAGGAAATCAAAATGTATCGGTTACTAATCTTGAAATCAATCCGCCATGGAAAGGACGTAGTGGATTTAATCAGTTGAAGATTAATGCAAATAGCAAACGTGAACTCAATATTTCATTCAAACAAAAGCATGAAGAAGACTTGAGTTTTTCTATGGCTATGATGATTGATGAACTAGGTGGTTGGACACAACATTTGCGACTATCGCCACCAATGCTAGAACAAGAAATACAATTACGAAGTGTTGAAAACGATGAGAACTGAGCGAGGGGTTGTGAGCCAAATGGAACTTGATGATACCGACCGAGCAATTATTGCTGCATTATTACAAGATGCCCGCGCCTCACAAAGAGAATTAGCAAGAACTGTTGGAGTTGCACAAGGTACTATCACAAATCGGTTGAAGCGACTTGAAAACAATGGAGTGATTAAGGGATATTCAGTTGTTCTAGACCCTGAAAGCGTTGGATGGAGCATGACCATTATGGCTGGATTAAGAATAGAAAAGGGCAAGATGATATCTGTTCAAAAGGTAATTTCTTCAGACCCAAGAGTCTTCGCAGTATACGATGTAACAGGCGATTGGGATTCCATGGTGTTAGCGAGAGTAAAGAATCGTGCTGATTTGGATGACTTGACCAAGACGGT
>DUCL01000062.1:3070-5641 GCA_012959845.1 Candidatus Poseidoniales archaeon | reverse complement strand
ACGTTATTGGTCACAACTGAACAATGTCTGTGTTGTGCTCTTCATCGTGTTCTTATTGTGGTCGATTAAGAAAAAACGAGCAGCCGAGGCTGCTGCGGAAGATGTGGCAGAACTGGAAGAAGGAGTTGGCGATGGCCTAATACAGAAATTATACGCAGAAGTTCCGCCAGCACCAGAATTAGAATTTTCCCGTTAATTAGTGCAATAGGTGCCATCGACGATTGGTTTAGAAAGTGGATCTTCTATCATAGTAATACCATTGACTTGTGTTCCATCAGACCATTGTCCTAAATCGGTCATTTGCTGGTTTTCATCAACGAGGAATGATTGTGCTGAAATTAGTAGTTGTGAATCTGCAGTGAATAATTGTGGCTGTGTTGCAATTCTTGCCGCTTGTGCATCAATTCTGGAATAGTATGCTAAATCTGCAAAGTTATCATGAATAAAAGATGCTTGAATATAGTGGCTGGCTATCATTCGAGGGAATCCGTAATAATCAGATTCAATGCGAAGATATTGCACTTGTGAGTCATTCAATGCAATTGTTGAATCCCTCTGCCAGATGCGTGAATGTTGCCATCTTGCTTGACAAGGGTGAACAGTAATATCTGAAGAGTACTCGGTTATTTGAGCCCATGTATGGTCGGGCAAATTGGACATATTACCACGTAATGGATTACCTTGTTGTGCATGAACCCATGATGCTTCTAAGGAGATTTGCAGAGAGGATGAGCCCCAACCAAGTTCCAATCCTCTATCCAATACTGAAAAAGTCGTTCCACCACCCATGCTATGACCGCCAATCCAAAGGTTTGTCATATCGATGGTAGTATTTGCTCCAGTATGTTGTTGAAGTACTTCTGCTAGTTCTCCACCGCTGGTGATGTTGAGTGCTGAGATTGCCCTATTAATGCCAAGCCATGCCATGTCATAGCGTGTTTGATGCTGAGGATGGTTTGAACCACCCTCTTCGTATATCAATTCAAAATCACTATCTACGCTGCTCAAATCCAAATCGCTGATATATTGCGGAAATATCGTTACTAATCCGTGTGAGGCAATTAATTCCAATGTATCGCGATATACTTCTATATCTGCGCCGCCGTATCCGTGTAATAGAATAGCAACACCCAGTTGCTTTGAGTCCAATTGTGAATCACTAATACTTGGAATGAATATGTGTACATTCCAATCAGAACCATCGTCATCAGATGGCCAATATTGGAATTCCGGTTGTGAAGTGAAAACTGGAATTGTTGCTTCAATCACTGCATATTGAGGCTCCATATTACCCCACTGACCCGATTTTATTTCGGGCTGATTTGCTGCAAAGCCACTCATATCCCATGTATTAGGTAGTGCTAATGCCAAACCTGCTGCTAACAATAATCCCACCTCAATGATTGCAATAATTTGTGTTTTATTGAGGAAACTTTTTTTCTCTTTACAGGATTGCTTTACCGCATCAATAAGTTCGTTATTAGACAATACCATATCGATTACTAGAAGGGTGATGAAAAATCCTAATACGAACGGCATCGAGGCGACTGAGCCAAAGAAAAATGAAAAATCCAGAAGTAAATAGAGTGTGGAAAATGCCAAAAAATATCCCAATAATAATTGAGTGATTACTAGTGAAATATCTCTGCTAATTTTCTCTGTAATTTTTGTTTTCTCAAATATTAATTGCTTTGCAGTGAATAAGATTAAGCCAAGGGGAATGATATATCCTTCCAGCTGTCTTAGAGATAAGGCAGACTCTATTCTATAATATGCAAAATCGAATAGTGCATCCTCAATATTCATTCCCGAAAATAATAGTGCTATTACTGGGCCAAAACCAATGAAAAACCCAAACAGAATCAATAATCTTGTTGAAACAATACGATTCAGTTTATCTCTCAATCCATCACCCCGCCCTATATTTTGGCATACTTTTTCGAATCTCAATCGACTAACCAATTCGGAGTTCCGCCATCACAGAAATCCAAAGCCCAAGTTAGAAGTCTGTCATCAAGTGCTAATGGATGAGTTTGTGGCCATGTCGGCATACAAGAAATGCTGGCTTTGTTGTTATCAATTGCATCACAATCTCCTTGCAGAATTGAGTCATGGTCAATCTTTGCTCCTGCAATTGTGAATGTTGCAGTTTCATCACTTAGTTGACCTTCAGCAACTCCACCGTTATCAAAAATTACAGCATTACGATACCAACGCATTCCTAAACGAGTAGTTGCCCAAGTTCCATCCCACTGCGGAGGAACATTGAGATTGAGCATCAATTCTCCATGTCTAAACGCATTCCTTAATGCAGTAATAGGATCATTTTCCCAAGCAGGATGCTCGGGAATCTCAGGCCAGCGTGAAATATGATTTGCAGTCACATCAATATGTGGACGACATCTGTTTTGTGGAATTATTGGTAGTACTTTGAGCGCCGATTCAACAAGTTCAACAGTAGCAGTAATAGCATTCTCAATACCTTCTGCTTCAAACGAAGTAAATGATGAAGCAATCGCTGGCATTCCGTACAGTCCCGCTTCTCTTGCAGCACCCATTGTGCCGCTGTGT
>DUCL01000062.1:0-2777 GCA_012959845.1 Candidatus Poseidoniales archaeon | reverse complement strand
AGCAAACACGATTATTGGATGTCCTGCTTGATGTAATGCTTGTACAAGTAAGCGTAAACCAAGCGCTTCTATACCGTCATCATTAGTAAGTAATAGCCACCCCTTTTCTGGATATTGATCTCCTCCTACAAGTGTCACTAATGTTCCCCCTCATGCTGTCGTGCTGGAATCATACCCTTCATCATTGTCTAACTTATTATTTGCATCAGGAGTGCCAAATATAACAAATAGAAGTCCAATAATCAAAATTGGACCGCCTATCCATGTCCAAAACCCAGGAACTCCTGTATCAAAAAATAACCAGCCGATTAACGAACCCAATATCGGTTCAAGTGTAACAGCCGTTGAGACCGTTAGCGGTGACATATACCTTAGACAAGTGTTTAGACCAGTATGACCGAGAAGTCCACCGATAAATGCAAGAAGTAAAAACCAAGGTAAATATTCCATACTAATCCAGCCAAAGACGCCGTATTGGCTGGCGCTTGGTTCAAGCATAAATGAGGCTGGAATCAATATGATAGAAGAGATTAATGTCACCGGAAATGCATAAATGAAAATTGGCATCCAAGTTCGCAAAATTTTTCCACAAACGATGTATCCAACTACAAATATTGCTCCTGAAAATGCAAGGAAATCCCCCCATGCAGTTACGGTGTGTGAACCTTGTACATCCCCTTGGTCGAGCAATGTAATCGCCGCCCCAATGACACCCATAATCGCTCCAATTATCTCAAGCGAAGTTGGACTTCTCTGATTTGCCATTATACGTGCCAAAAATATCATTCCAACTACTATTATCAGTGGATGGGTGGTAACGAATAGCAGTGAATGGGTTAGAGATGTTTTGTCCAAACTTGGAATCCATGTTCCGAAATGTAGTGCAAGTGCCAATCCACTCAGCCAAACTACTTTTTGCGCTTGAGGAGAAAATACTCGCTTGCGTAAATCAAGGTCCATTGAGCGCCATTGCCAAATTGCAAGAGGTGCTAAGATGACCGATGTCGTTTGTAATCTCCAACTTGCCCTTAGAAGTGGTGGTACGCTGTCCAAATGCTGCAATATGGCTCCTGAACTAGAAACACCAGTTACAGCAGCAACTAACAAACCCCATACCCAAATAGGGGTTGTTTGCTTTTCCATCAAATCACGCTCAGATTCATGCTTCTAAAATTGCATCGTCAGAATTTCCGCCGATAACACCTGCACGCTTGAATAAGAAGTAAATCATTGCACCAACAAATACATTGATGGCAATAAATCCACCCATTCTCAACCAATACCAAGTCCAAGAATTAACAAATGTATCACTGAATAAAGAATCGATAAAGGAAAGAATACTCGATTCTGTTCCAAAGAAGGCTTCACCTGTTAACAGACCTGCAGCAACCATGAAGGTGCCAAGCAAAATTAGTGCACGTTGGTTTTCAGCAACTGTAGTTCCAGATTCCTCTTTTATCTTATCGATACGAGGTGTTAATTTCTTGTCTTCCCATCTGTCACGAGCAACACCACCAATTAGCATTGGCAGTGTGTGTGGAACATCTAAGTACATACCAAGTCCGAAAGATGTACCCATGCCAGTAGCCCATTCAACGAACATTCCAAGTAAGAATCCAAGACCTAGTAGAACCAAATCTCCTTGACCTTCTGCAAAGATTACAGAGAATGTAGCAAAGGCATTGGCTTGAGGAGCGATTAAATCAATTCTTCCTTCTGCAAGTTGTATTGATAAAAATATTGCAACACCAGCACCGATTATAGCACCAGGAACAACACCCATGATATTTCCTTTAGAAATGTGATATGGGCGATTTCCGATATAGAGGGAATTCTTGTAATCTCCAATTACCGTTCCTGACATTGAAATTGCAGAACCGAAAACAGTTGTACCTACAAGGCCTAGCAATACCGCACCTTCAGTAGTTAATTGTAGGAAATCTTTAGCGTTCAAAAATACTCCTAACAACATTATACCGGCTCTATTCCAGTTTCACCCATTACTCTTACAGCGATTGCTCCGAGTAAGAAGGTGGTAGAGATTAGTACTATTGCGAATACTAAAGCGGCGGCTATTGAGAATCCACCGATTGCGAAAATTATGATCATAGCGAAGAAAGTGATTCCCATAAAGATTGGAATGTGCTTTAGTGGCCATTCATACCATCCCTTGTCTGGCATATACTCTTGGCTACCTTCACCCTTGAACGCAGCACCGATATCTTTGAAAATTGTAAGGAATGTTTTGTACATCTTAGCCAATCCAAACATTCCACCACCGACGATAGAACCAATAGCAATTGTTCGGACAGTCTTGCCAAATGCCAACATTTGTAATGGGGCTCCGACTTCACCCATAGCTGCATAATCTTGAATCGGTCTGTTGGTTTGTGTCAGTGCATCATAAACTGGCACATTCATCCAAACCGCCAGAGGTACTAGGATTAACCATCCAACCATCGTACCTAAATTAACCAAGAAGGCGACTCTTGTCTTCATGAACCAACCAATTGCGAACATCGAAGGAGTTAATGCAAGTCCAATATATGTGTAAGCAAATGGATTGTAAGAAGTTTCTGCAGTCCAATGTGTATGATTCATAGAAGAACCATCAGGATTTATTCCTGAAGGCTGGTGTAATTTTCCATGCGAATAAAATGTAGCAAGACCATAATCTCCGATATGGATTTTCTCAGCCAGCCAATCCAATAAGGTTAATTTTTTATCAGCCAGCCAAATCAATGGATACTCAACAATGAATAATCCGACCATTGTCA
>DUCL01000061.1:1948-5651 GCA_012959845.1 Candidatus Poseidoniales archaeon | reverse complement strand
AAAGGAAGACCGCCAAACCAATTGTCATCAGCTGCTACGATTGTAAATATCATCTCTTGTAATGTGGCAATACTAACTTCTTGTTCACTTCCAATGTTAAACACATCACCACTTTGTGCTCTATCACTTGCTACTTTGATGAAGCCTTCTGTAACATCATCAATCCAAGTAAATGAACGCGTTTGGCTACCATCTCCATGCAATGTAATCGGTTCGTTTTGTAGAATCGATTGGAAGAATATCGCAACAACTTGCCCATATTCATCACCCAATAATTTTGGCCCATAAGCATTGAATGGTCTGACAATCCTTGCATCTAATCCTTGTCTAATCGCATGCTGTGTAGCGACTTCGTCAAGATATTTACTTGCACCATAAGAATGCCTTTGATGTTCTGCTGGGTTTGAAAATACCATCGGATTTCCATCACTTAGGGGTTGTTGCTTCGATTCACCGAATGCTTCGGGCGAACTTGCCAAAATATATCTTGCATCGCACCTCTGTGCTGATTCTAAAGTTCGTAAAGTACCAACTATATTGTTTTCAATAACATCTCTGGCTTTTTCATGAAACCATTTTGTTCCATTCACTGCGGCTAGATGAAAAATAATATCAAAGCCAGAATGGACTGATTCACACTTCAACAAATCTGATTCAAGGCATACATCACCTTCAATAAATGTGAAATTGGGATTAGCGACAAGTGCTTGAAGATTTGACAATTTACCTCTGAACAAATTATCAATTACAACGACTAATGCTCCCTTTGCAATCAATTTTTCAACCAGATCTGAACCAAGGAACCCTGCCCCTCCTGTTACGAGAACTCTCTTTCCCTCAAACATGGAGACCCCTCATGCACGTTGCAAAACTGACAGCGTCACTACTCCATCAACACGCTTCATTTCAACTTGGTCGCCATTATTGATAGCAATACAAGGGTCCGTTTCAAAACCATGACCATATGGCAAATCCAATAGAGAACATGCTGGAAGCGTCAATGGACAGACATCACTGTTGACAATTGCTTTAGGACCCATTCCTGTGTAAATTAATCCCATCAGAACATATGGTGCAACAGTAGACCCAGAACCTTTTGGATAAATCAAAATTGTATCTTTTATCGCTTTACCATCCAATGGATGTCCGGTTTCTTCAATAACTCCAGTATCTGCATTTACATAGCCCAAATAGGTGATTGGTACGTCGGTTACCAAGGCAGTCCCTATTACTGAGAAATCTTGTTGAGACAATAATCCACTACCTGAAATCTCCAAGTCTCCGGATTGCTGTGTCTTTGCTGTTTGGTGCTGAGGTTGGGCTTTTGCTTGCAGTGTTGGACGAGGCCCAGCACTTAATTCGGGATTGATAGCATGTGCAACACATTGCTCAATCGGCATTACACTTGTCGGCAATTTGTTAAGGCCGCTAGTCAAGTAGTGTTCAGCCTTCAGAGAATTTGTTAGCAAGTGATTGTAATGTTGACGATTATATGGTGTAACCTCTGGACAGGTGTCTTGTAAAATTAGAGCACCTGCTTCTTCCAATATTGCGATACTACCATCTGCTAAAGCCAATTGATAATTCTCACCACTTGTAAAGACCCACAGCCTTCTATCTGGGATTTTCGCTCCAAATTCAGCATGTGCTCGTACTGCAGAAGCAGTAATACGAATTTCTTCAAGGCTCGCTTGAGGGCATCCGATTACGACTAAATCCACTTGACCTGTTGGTGCCAAATCTTGATATCTTTTCTGTAGATCCTCTTCCCCAAAGGTTAGTTGCCCTTGCCAACCACTGTCTGGTGCGTGCCATTGTCCATCTTGGTTTTTGCCGAGTGGGGGGTCTTTGGAATGTCCAACAGCCCAAAGCATTGGTATTCCATAATTTGCTGCTGCTGCTGTCAAAGCCTTCTTTCGAGCAAAACTCAAATGTTGTGGTAGTCCAGTTATCAAAGGCATTGGACCCCAAGGCAAATTCCACTCGGGTTTTACCTGCTTGCCAATCCAATCTCCTAATACAGACCAATCTGCTAATGTGTCCATCTGACAATCAATGTTGACTATAATATTGGGCACACGATTTTCTTCGAGATGCAGCCCCCAGCGTGGAGCGTAGCCGGTTAATGCTGTGGCTAGTGCTGATAATCCCGATTCCCGATTGGTGATTAGAGAGGTCCATGTATTAGAGAAACATACTGCATTTGATTCAGCCCAGGAGGCTATTCCTTCTGGGTTTGCAATTCCTCTATCATAAGGTGTGCAAGATAGTGTTGCATCTATTCCTAGCCTTTCATAAGCCATTACAATTTCAAATTGCTGTTGCAAAAAATCAGGCCATGCAATATCCATTTCCTGCATTTTTTCTTTGTCGCAGCCTGCAGAATTGAGAGTGGTAGGGATGACGACAACACCACTACTATCGCCACTTAAATCTGAAAGGAACCTGCGTAATCCGTGCCCTCCAGTGATAACAGAAACTCCCGAAACGTGGGCGTGGGCTACTTCAACAAACCCTTTGGCACCGGCAGTAGTAGCCAAATCAACAACCAAGCGTGCAGCCTTCTGCCTCGTTTCACCTTCCTCTCCTTCTAATTGTGATTGGAGACGCTGCGGGAGTTCCATACAACGAGGCAGTGATTGGATGCTCATCAATTAACCCCCTTAACCGATTGAGAAAAATGCTTTGAATTAGATGATGGTTTTGCGAATATATTTCCCGCGCGTGTATATCGGTGGATAAATAATAATATATTCACCGAAGGCTTTGATACCATTGAGGTATTTCCTCCTGTTTATGTCACCAGACAACAACTCGGCTGAACATACCCCTATTGCAGGAGAACCTGCGCAAGACCAAACTGCCAAGGATGTGCCGCTGATTAACGGCTCAACTCGTAGTGCTGAAGAGCAAAACACCAACAGGCAAAGAGTGATTGAGAACGGAAGATACCAAGGTGTTTTGTCAAGAAATCGCCCTAGCAAAAAGTCTAAAATATTGACTGTAATACAGGTATTGTCAATCATTATTGCTCTTATTTTGTCAAGTTATGCACTTATTATTCTAAACGATTTGCAACTATCACAAGGAAAAGATGGCCAAGATGCGGTGGAAACTCTTGTTAGATCTGAAGGTCGTGAAGCTGATATGATTTGTACAGAAGGTGGCTCAGACATTTTCATTGGCACTGATTTCAATCAGAATGGTATTCTAGAGGATGTTGAAATATCTTCAACCACAAAAATTTGCCATGGTAAAGAAGGACTTTCAGGCCCTCAAGGAGCAAATGGAATCTCTGGTGAAATAGGCGATAATGGTTCGTCTAGCCTCGTTAGAACGGTGATGATATATGTTGGCAATACAACTTGTCCAGAAGGCGGCTTAGCAATATATTCGGGAGTAGATAATAATGATAATGATTATCTCGACGATGAAGAATTTGCTACTGTTAACGAACTGTGTGATGGTAGAATTGGTGCTGATGGAGATGGTGGTGGAAACGGTGCTCCTGCGCTTGTCAAGAGGGAAACGCCCCCATCCAATGTCTGCCCAGTTGGTTTTATTCTACGCTTTGGTATAGATGATGGAACAGGGAATTCAACAGCATTTGATGGAATTCTATCCGATGATGAAGTTGATGAGGAATTGAAAGTTTGTTCAACTCCACTTACCGCTGAAAGAATCTCAAACGCCGCACCAAATG
>DUCL01000061.1:278-1845 GCA_012959845.1 Candidatus Poseidoniales archaeon | reverse complement strand
TGATGGAAACAACTACCATGCTTGTTGACATCAATTCAGCAGGTGATTCACTACCAGGCAACGCATTGGGTTTTACCAGTGTAACCAGTCAACAAGGAGAATTCATTTTCTTTGATGCTGATGATGGGATTAATGGAAGAGAATTATGGGTCAGTGATGGGACTACTATCGGCACCCATATTGTGCAAGATATATTTTCGCAAAATAGCATTGATGTTAATTCAAAATTAGTTCCATTCGCTCAAGGTGTTGTGTTTACTACAACTTCTAATACGATCCACTGGGCTAATTCAACTGATGTAGTCGAGTTATCAGAAATACCAGCATTTGACTCTTCAGCACAACAGATTCTTAATTCAAGTATGTCGATGTTATCTGCAAATGCATTTTCAATTCTTAATAGCGATGCTGACAATCTATGGTTCATCGCTAAGGATTCTAATGGTGATGTTGAACCATATCAGTTATCACTTTCTGGTCAATTAACTGCATATGATGTCAATCCAAATGGCAATTCCCTTGCAGGTTCTAGTGAAATAATTGAACAAGGATTAGTAGTAGTTGCTACTGCAAATTCAGGAAGACAATTAGCATTATTAAGTTCAGGAAATATTACTTGGTTGACTTCGCTAATGGACACTACAACCGGAAATTGGCCAACAAATGTTGGCACTGGTCTTGGTTTGCATTCACTTTCTAGTAAGATAATTTTTGATGCACAAACCACTGGCGTAAATCCAACACTTTGGTCTTATGATTTCAATAACGGAATGACTACTTCTCTGTCGACTGATATTGTGATTCCAGGTGAGCGAACTGATGCAGTTGTTAATGGTGGAAAAATATTCTTTGACTGTGTAACAGCTACGTTTGGAAGTGAACTATGCAGTAGTGATGGCACTATCGACGGCACTGTAGTTGCTACTGATTTGAGTAGTGGAGTTGTTGATTCAGATGTTAGACATATCTCTGTGATTGGCGATGATATTGTCTTTATCGCCTCAGGTGATGATTCAGGATTCGCTTTGTGGTCACTTGATTCATCAGGTCAAATCCAATTACAATTCGACCCATATCAGGGACTTGGAAATAATTCGGACAGTGGACAATACGGCCGCATGATTGTGAGTGATACTCAAGTTATTTTCGTTGCACAGGATGGGATAAATGGTAACGAATTATTTGCGTGGACACACCTACAATTGACAGATGACTGGCTGATTTGGTAATCAGACACTTCACTGAATACGGCCGATGCAATAAGGGCAGGACTCTCCAACAACATACTCTGGTGAGTTCTGCTCCTCTAGGGAAATTGGCTCTCTACATGCGAAGCATTGGGCAAAACCGGTCTCTTCAAGTTGAGGGTTGACAGAAACTCTCTGATCGAAAACAAAACAGTCGCCAACCCAATGTGCCCCGCCTACTTCCTCAAAGTAACCTAGGATTCCTCCTTTCAATTGGTAGACGTTCTTGAAACCTTGATTGAGCATGATAACACTGGCTTTTTCACAGCGTATTCCACCTGTGCAGAACATGACGATTGGAGTATCTTCCAACTCTTCTA
>DUCL01000061.1:0-268 GCA_012959845.1 Candidatus Poseidoniales archaeon | reverse complement strand
GCAATGGCTCTGTCGCTTTAGGAAATTGGCGGAAAGATTTGATTTTCAAATCAATAGCATTCTCAAAAGTACCAACTCGTAATTCGTAACCATTTCTAGTATCTATAACAGCAACTTCTTTACCCTCATCTAGCCATTTCTTGAATTCAGTTGGTGTAATCTCATCACCTGTAAATTGAGCCGGCTGGATCTCGTCCATTCCCACTGAAATAATCTCTTTCTTTAAACGAACATTCATTCGATTAAATGGTTGATAATCAGTATAGGA
>DUCL01000060.1 GCA_012959845.1 Candidatus Poseidoniales archaeon | reverse complement strand
CAGGCTCGAAGCAATTGTTGTCTAAGTTGCTGATGTATCTCTTTTTGAGAAATACCCATTTCCACTAAGTTGCCAATCATATCAAATGCACCCTGTATCGCTCCAGCATCTAGAAAAGCATCATTGGATATTTTCCCATTGATTCTGAGTTTATCTAATTGTGAAGAAACAAACTCGGCCTCTTTTCTAACCCGTGGGCCGTCAACATGTGGTAAGGCAATAAGGTGGTCAACGCAAGTTCTCATCGTTTCAACCCTATCAATGAAGGGTTATGAGAGTATTCCTCATAATTATTGCAAAGGTAAGAATCAGTGCTATCTTTGTTTTAGTTCTACCAAAACACCACCGGTTGATTTAGGGTGTACAAATGCAATTATTGAGCCACCAGCCCCAAGTTTTGGTTCAGTATCAATCATCTGGATTCCGTTATCCAGCAAATAGTCGATTAGCGGTTGTAATTTCTCAACACGGAAACACAATTGTTGAATCCCAGGACCTCGTTTAGCCAAAAATTTGCCAATCGGAGAATCTTCTGATGTAGGTTGGAGCAATTCAACCATAGGAGGATGTTTTTCAACACTCTCATCAGGCGCAGATGTAGAGAAAAATCTCGTCGTCACACCTTGCTCTAACACCGTTTCATCTTCCGCATTTTGAGTCAAACCAAGTAGTTTCCAAAAATGGCTTGCAGATTCCAAATCACCAGTTGCTATTCCCACATGGTCTATATGTATTGATCCAAAATCCATTTACTCACCTCAAAATCCACTTGGAGCCTTCCACTCTCCGAATTTGTCGCGCATTGCATTCATTATTTCTCCAAGAGTACAATTTGCCTTGACAGCATCTAATATTAGTGGAAATAGATTATCGGTACCTGCTGCAGCAACTCCAATTGCTTCAATGCACGCTTGTGATGACGCATCATCTCTATGAACTCTTAATTCTGCCAATCGTTGGCATTGCATTTCACCAACAGTTGGATCTAATTGTAAGACTTCAGTACTTGCTTCATCATCCATTACTCCATGATTTACACCGACTATTTTTCTAGCTCCAGATTCCACATCAATTTGATGCTTGAATGCAGCATTGTGAATTTCCCTCTGTTGCCACCCCTGCTCAATTGCTGCCATCGCTCCACCTAACTTTTCGATTTGTTGAATTTGGAGAAGGGCTTCTTGGTAAATACGTTCAGTTAGGGCTTCGACATGATATGAGCCACCTAATGGGTCTACTGCGTCAGCAACTCCGCTTTCTTCTGCGATAATTTGTTGAGTCCTAAGTGCCACTGTTGCGCTTTCTTCAGTTGGTAACCCCAATGCCTCATCATAAGAATTGGTGTGAAGACTTTGAGTTCCACCGCATACTGCAGCAAGAGCCTGTATTGTGACACGTGCAATATTGTTGAGTGGTTGTTGAGCAGTTAGACTAACGCCAGCGACCTGAGTATGGAATCTAAGCATAGCAGATTTTGGATTATTTGGTTTGAAACGTTGACTAATCAAATCAAACCACAATCTTCTAGCGGCTCTAAATTTACTCGCCTCTTCAAAGAAATCATTATGGCAATTAAAAAAGAACGAAATCCTTGGCGCAAATGTGTCTATATCTAATCCCGAATCGACAGCAGCCTCAACATAAGCCAAAGCATTTGCAAGAGTAAACGCAACCTCTTGTACGGCGGTGGAACCAGCCTCTCGGATGTGATATCCAGATATAGAAATTGTATTCCATAGAGGGATATTTTGTGCACAGTATTCAAACACATCAGTAATCAGGCGCATTGATTGTTTTGGAGGGAATACATATGTTCCTCTCGCAATATATTCTTTGAGGATATCATTTTGAATTGTACCGATTACTTTGTCGGATGAAATACCTTGTTCTTCGGCCACTGCAACGTACATTGCCAATAGAATAATCGCTGGGGAATTGATCGTCATCGAAGTGCTGACTTTATCTAATGGAATACCATCCAGTAATAATCGCATATCATCAATAGATGAAATCGAAACACCGACCTTACCAACCTCTCCATAAGATAGTTCATCATCAGCATCTAGGCCTAATTGCGTTGGTAAATCAAAGGCAACAGATAATCCCTTTTGCCCACGTTCAAGTAATAATTTAAATCGCTCATTTGTCGCTTGAGCACTAGAAAATCCAGCATATTGGCGCATAGTCCAGAGCCTTGAACGATACATTGTGGAATGGATACCCCGAGTATATGGCTCACTTCCAGCGCTACCGACATTTGATTGTGAATAACCCACTTCTGCGAGGGTATTTTCATCACTCTGCAAAGGAATATTGAGCCCACCAAGGGTTTCCCATTCGTCTTTACGAGACGCGACCATACAGTGTCCAAGCGTCGGCGATTCTTCAACACTCCCCACTTAGAGTGATATCTTATTTATTCAATGGTGGTGGCCATTAGGGCCATGGACATGTCCGTGTGAGAGTTCTTCCTCATCTGCATCTCTAAGTTCAACAATTTCTACAGCAAATGTCAAGGATTCTCCTGCCAACTTGTGATTGAAATCAGCAGTTACTTCATCATCAGTTAATTCAGTAATAGTAAACGGTGCAGGGCCGTGTTCCATAGAAGCAACCAATGTCATTCCCAGTTCTAATTTATTCTCTTCTTCCAATGTAGCAAATTCGCTTCTTGGAATCTTCATCAAAGCAGCATCTTCTCTTTCACCGTATGCCTTATCCGGAGTAAGTGTAAAAGTTCTCTTTTCACCGATTTTTGCACCTTGAATTTCTTCTTCAAAACCAGGAATCATTTGACCGTGACCAATAATGAATGTTAGTGGGTCTCTGCCTTCACTAGTATCAAAGACTTCTCCACTCTCTGGCAATGTGCCGGTGTAATGTACACTCGCAACTATGTTTTTACTTACTGTTAATTCACTCATTTACTCACCGTCTTGTTGTATATTTCCTAACTAAACTTTTCAGTTTATCGGCAACTTCTTCAGTTAGGATATTCTCCAATATTTTTTCATTAATAAATTCATACGAATCATCAACAGACATTCGTTCACCCTTGGCCCAAACTTGACCTAGGATATTTGAACGATGTTCTTCAGGAACAGTTGGATTGTCGAGAATATCTCTTGCAGCATATTTGTATTCCAAATATTTTTGCCTGTTGAGTCTTTTCTCTTGTCTTTGTCTTCCGCCGCCCTTTTTAGCATGTGGTCGGCGCTTCTTACGGCGATCATTAGTAGCCTTTACTTGAGTTTCTTCAACAATCTTGAATACATTTAATTGAGATACAGCTGGTTTTGAAGAAGCAACTGTTACCGCTGAAAAAGTTTCAATTTCAGCCTTTGCTTCAACTAATTTTACTTCAGCAACCACTTCAACCGGAGCCCCTTCAACTGTTGCATTATCTCCGGCTTTATGCTGCTCAGCATTCAATTTTGATGCAGCGGATTTTTTTCGTAGTTCTGCTAAACGGTCTGCTCTTGAAGATGGCTTTTCGGAAGATTGTTGTTGCTGATTTTGCTTTGAAATCCCAGATGATGAAGCCGCTGACCCCACCTGCTCAGAAGTGCCGCTTGGTTTGGCATCGGACATTCTTGTAAGTGCCTCTTTGCGCTTTTTATCCAAGTCGGTTAAACTGCTATTTTTTGCAGGTTGGGAATTTGGTTTTTGAGTTCTATTTGGGGAGTTTTGAACGCGCTGATTATGGCGTTGATTTCTCTGTGCACTGGCATCAGCAGAAAATGGATTTGGCGGGTCTCGCCTCTTCTTTCTACGCTCGATAGTTAACTCCCCCAAACATGTGGCGTAGCCGACCCCATAAAACGGTTAGCGTTCTTCAATATACCTCACACCCAAGTTATTGGTGTTTGGTCAGTACGCAAATATTGATCTACAGCACTGTGAGGGTATGTTGTAATCCTTCCACTATCAAGTTCTAAAAATCCTAATTTTGCTATCATTGTCCCATTGTCAATACAGTACATACGCGGAGGTGCAAAAGATGTTGATTCGCGCTCAGCAGCCATCAATTCACACATTGTACGTAATCTCGAATTGCATGCAACTCCTCCACCGAGTAAAAGTTCAGTTTTGCCAGTATGAGCCATTGCCCTTTCTGCCACTTCTACACAAGCAGCGAAAACATGCTCCTGCAATGACCAACAAACCGCTTCAAGTGATTTTCCCGATTCTAGCAATCTTTGAGCCGCAGTCATCACGCCAGAGAATGCCAAATCCATACCTCTCACCGCATATGGTAATTCCAATCCATCCATAGTTGGATTAGGATTCTCTTCAAGCCATTTCGCTGCAAGTTTTTCAATTACAGGTCCACCAGGAAATGGAATCCCTTGAGTTCTTGCAAATTTATCAAGCATATTGCCAATACCAATGTCAAGTGTTTCACCCAGCACGCGGTATCTTCCTTCCAACCTCGCTATGACCTGTGTGTTTCCTCCTGAAACATAAAGCAAAACAGGGTCGGTGCAGCCACACTGATCTCTACCAATCTCGATATGTGCTACACAGTGATTGACTCCGATTAGTGGAACTTCCAGTCGGCTAGAAATGCCCCTTGCAATAGCGGCACCTACTCGTAAGCAGGGCCCTAATCCCGGACCTTGTGAATATGATACTGCGCCGATATCAGTCATTGATAATTCATTTTGAACAAGTAATTTTCCAAGTAATATAGAGGCAACTTCCTTGTGATGGTCCGCTGCTTCGCGAGGATGGATTCCACCTTCTGTAGGACTTACTGTATCGGAACAAGAAGGATAAGGAATTCCCTTAGAATCCACCAACCCGAACGACAATGTATGTGCCGTTGACTCAATTCCGAGGGTCCACTTGTCCATCGCGCTCAGACAGTGCTCATGGCTATTGTTCTTCAACCCTCACGCATAAGGCCCACCAATGCGTACTGTATTGTTGGACCTTGGGCCGATGGCCCATCTCTCAGGAAATGGTTCTTTGAAGGGAGCAGAATTAACAAATATTGATTTGCTAACAAGTCCTGCTGGAAATGGAATTGTAGTAGAAGACGGAATAATCACAAAAATCGATGAATCCAAAGTACTAGAGGAGGAATTTGGAAGTGAAAATGTCCATCATGCTAATGCAACTGACCATGATAGTAAGATATATTCTCTTCAAGGCAGAGCACTAATCCCAGGGCTCGTAGATGCGCATACACATTTACTGTGGGCTGGCGACCGTTCTCGCGAAGTATCATGGCGCCAGCAAGGGCATTCCTATTCAGATATTGCATCTATGGGTGGAGGTATTGTTTCCACCGTAGAAGAAACCCGCAAATCTTCGCAAGCTGAGTTAGTTGAATTGGGCTATAAAAGACTAAGAGGAGCATTTAGAAATGGCTCCACTCACTTAGAAATAAAAAGTGGCTATGGATTGTCCACCGAATCAGAATTGAAGTTAATTGCAGCAGGAGATGACCTATCTAAGATGCAGCATCTCCCTAGTATAGACCAAACTTGGTTGGGAGCACATGCTACACCAAAGGAAAATACTCGGCAAGAATATGTGGAAGAAATATTGAGTGAACAATTACCTGCAGTATTGGAACAAGGTATTGCACGTTCTGCCGATGTGTTTTGTGAACCAGGTTGGTTCACAGTCGAGGAGAGTGAAGATATTCTAAAGCAGTCCAAGAAGGGCG
>DUCL01000059.1 GCA_012959845.1 Candidatus Poseidoniales archaeon | reverse complement strand
ACTAATATGTCCGATGAAAGCCCCTATAATAAATAGAATAATTGACTCAAACATATTCAATCCTCATTATTTCTCAAACGCTTTAATGTAGCCTCAACCTTATCCATTCCTCGAATAATATCCTGTTGAGAAATAGTATATGCAAATCTTAGATGTCCTTCTCCGGCTGAACCAAATGCACTACCTGGAGAACATAATACTCCATCTTTGAGCAATTCTAAAGCAATGTCTTCACTTGACATCCCATCAACTTCTACTTTCGGAAAAACATAGATTGCACCTTTCGGTTTGTGGCATTCAACTCCATCCATATTGTTTAGTCTCTCCACTATCAGGTCACAGCGTTGTTTGAATTCTGCAGCGACCATGTCTGGATAATCAGAGGCTTCTTGCATTGCTGCTAATACACCGTATTGCATTGCATCATTTGAGCACGCTGTGATATAATATTGTATTTTTGTTACTTGTTTCATCGCTTCAGTATTGGTTGACATAACATATCCGATTCGCCAACCGGTCATTGCAAATGTTTTGGAAAAGGAATTGATAAGCATTACTTTATCATATCCAGTTCCCATGAAGGAAACGTGCTCTCCTTCGAATACAATTCGGTCATATACTTCATCTGTTATTAGCCACAGGTCGTGCCTTTTTGCAAAATCAAGTAGCGCATCTCTCTGCTCAATAGTTAGAGTTCCCCCTGTAGGATTTCCGGGGAAATTATACAATATCGCCACAGTCTTTTCATTGACAAGTTGTTCCAATTTTTCAACTTGAGGAACAAACTCATCCTCAAATAAGCATGGATAATAATTAGCCTCTCCACCGCATAATTTTGCATCTGGGCCATATAATGGAAAATACGGTTCGGGAATTAATACATTATCTCCCGGATTTACAAATGTCAGAAATAGATTGAGTATTGCATTTGTTCCCGACATCGTAATACAAACATTGTCAGAATTAAGTCCATCTTGATAATTATTCCAACTTTCCGCAATCTGTTGTCTTAGTGCAGGTAGTCCAGCAGTAGTAGTATACTTGTTATGTCCATCTTTCATTGCTTGGTAAAAGGCTTCTATCGCAATGTCTGGTGGTTGGAAATCCGGCTCACCCAAGCCAAAAGAAATGACATCATCTCCTGCCAAATCAAACATCTTACGAACACCCGTAGGTTGTATTGAAAGAGCCCTATCACTGAATGTTGCCATAATAACCCGATTCCTATTTTACATTTCAATCATCGCGAAGATTCACATTTATTTTGTGAAACTTCAACCACTTGAATCATTTTCAACGACTAACTCAGCATCGACTACTGCCGCCAAATCTTTATCCGCATCCAATACTTCTTCAATTCCATCGTCTGAATAATTAACATCAAGAGAGAATGGATCTTCAGTACGTGCTTGGAATAGCAATCCAATCAAGCACACTAATACAATTACACCTGCAAAGGCTGCATACTGCCCCACTGTCCATGAGATAGAAGAACTGGTTGCCAAACCGGTTCCTTCAACTTGAGTTAATATCGGTAAAGATTGAAGACCTTCAGAATTAATTGCTCGGATTTCAATTGATTGATTGCCCTTACCAATCTTTGCAGGGTCCAATGCAATAGTCCAATTGATTCTTTGCAAAGCAGTAACATTCTCTTCCATCTGGAATGAAGCACTATTCCAACTTCCATCATTGATTCGATATTCAACAGAACTTACTGAGCCCATTTGTCCCCAAGTTTCTCCAGTTAATTCGTGTAATCCGGTTGTTTGGTTAATACTTGAATTGCTAATGTGAACTTGAGTATAAACATCCAATGCACCATTCAATCCACTTTGGTTAATGTATTGTGCCAGTTTGACCGCTTCGTAAGCATCGACCATACCCCAGCCAAAATCACGATTCCAAAATGGGTCTACATCAGGTTGTGATGCAGGTCCGCGTCGTTCTGCAGTAAATTTGAGAATCTCTTTTACTTCAAGCGGAGTTAGGTCTGGATTCATCTCAAGAACTAATGCGATTATTCCTGATACTGAAGGAGTAGCATAGGATGTTCCTGAACCTCTGCCAGTGTAGCCATTTTGGCTTGCATCACTGAATAAATTATTGCACAGACCAGTGGTCACACAACCTTCCGCTTGAATGATATTAGTACCTGGAGCACTGATTTCTGGCTTTAGTTCATTTAATGGATTGCCATCACCATTATCTCGTCGTGGCCCTCTTGAAGAATAACCTGCAACTGTATCATCACTTCTATCTACGGAATTGATATCGTCAGTTGCACCAACTGTAATCGCTAGATTGCCTGAACCCATTCCCGATAATCCATCATTATCAGGACCATCGTTTCCAGCAGCGACACTTACCACAATTCCAGCTTCCATCGCTTCATTTAGAATTCGGCTATGCATATCTTCTCCGTCTGAACCACCTGTTTCATGGCTTGTGATTCCCCATGAAAGGGAAATGATGTCAATTCCATGCTTTGATTCATCAGCACCGGTCCATTCATCGTCTTTATGGTCAATAATCCATTGAACACCATTCATTGCAGATTCATAGAATTCTTGTTCTAATATGTAATTTTCAAAAGGACCTGCTCCAGCATCTGTTCCAATTCTAACATCGACTAAAGATGCATTTGGTGCTGCTCCATAGAACTCAGTTTGTGCCCCCGAAGCATCTAATCCAGTTGCACTGGCCATACCCATGCAGGCTGTTCCGTGCTGATTGCCGTCATCGGGGTCAAATGTACCATCGGTTTCTCGCCCACCATTCGCTATGCATAATGGATCGGAATGAACAAAACAGACCGCATCATATCCCGCAACCCACTTCTGATTAAGACCTGGATGTTCATTATCGACACCGGTATCAACCATTGCAATTACAACGCCTTCTCCTGAAACTCCAAATTCCCATGCACCTGGATAAAGAGATGAGTTACGAGCCTTTACCGCTTGAGTTTGTACATCTCCCCAGAAAACAACTTCTCCATATCTTTCAACCATTACAACTCCATCTAATTGAGACAATGTTGTAGCCAATGATGCATCTATTTGACCGAGTAATACTGCGTTAACAGATTCTATAGTATCAGATACTAAGAGCCCAAGTTGATTGATATCATCGATGTTTTGTTGTGTGACTGGTTCTGCGTATGAAACTCCTACCCCAGTAATTCCAACAAACGTTTCTAGTGAATCATGGATTGAATTACGGTTTTGATCTAATGTGGTTACCTGCCACCAAGGCTGTGAATTCTGTAGCCAAATAGGAGATTGTTGTTGAGGTATTTGTAGACTTGATGATGTTTTCATCCACTGAACTTGTTGTTCATCTACAGCCATCCAATCAGACAAATCAGTATCTTGTTGAGTTGTCAATGAACCGGTCATTGGACCCATCAATAATGAAAATAAGAAAATTGCTATTGCTCTTCGCATAATAACCCCTTAGCCCATAGGGCTATGCTCGCACACATCAACATATTGCTTACAGGGATTTGAAAAGAAAAGCGTATATTCCAATAATACAAAATGCAAGGACCATGACCGCGTATTGATTACAATGGATGCACAGGCCTATTTTAACAACCTAAAATCACAAGGATTTGATGATGAAGACGCCTTATCTCACACCAATCGATTCTATCCTGATTTTTCATCAAACCCCACTGCTAATGTAGGAAATCATAATTCATGGATATCTCAAAACTTCCAACGTATTGCATCTGAATGTTATCCTGATGACGAAGGAGCAGTTTTTACTATTGCCGATATGCGAAATAATGGGCAAGTTATCGAAGTGATTGCTCATTCAAATCCTTCAATCGGAAATGACCCTGTACGTTATGATTTTATTATAATTAATGGAGTTCCTGCACTTGAATCTACTTCCACCCCGAATCCAGATGGTTCATGGAGTCCATTTTTTAGCACCGGAGTTTCATCGACACCTGCACCTACTGCTCACATACCTGTGGTTCACCAAACACACCCTCCGCAACAGCAGCAGCAGCAAATGAATCAATATCCACCTCAGCAACAACAGCAACAACAGCAAATGAGCCAATATCCACCTCAGCAACAGCAAATGGGACAATTTGCTGCTCAACAACAGCCGTCAATGCAAGGTCAGCCAATGCAGGCATACGGCCAACAAGGAATGATGATGCAACAACCAGTTGGTGTTGGAACTAGATCCAAAATAGTAACATTCCTGTTAGGATTTTTCTTAGGAGTATTCGGAGTTCACAATTTCTACCTTGGAAAAACTGGTCTGGGGATAACACAGTTGCTAATCACAATTCTCACTTTCGGGCTCGGCGTGATAATTACCGGACCTTGGGCATTGATTGAATCAATATTGGCATTGGTATCATCTAATTTTAGAGATGGCGATGGAATGCCACTTTCTGATTGATTAATCCTAATAATTAGAAAATAAACGTTACCTCCTTCTCTAAGAGGTGCGTGATATGTGTATGGTTACTCTGATGAGAAAATCTAACTTTTTAGGTTGGTTTCAAACCCAATTTGAACCTCCCAGAAAAAAAGCAGAAAAAAGTGGGGTCGGATGGTGTAAAAAAACGCAATACTGCGTGACAATTCAAAGGTGGTGGGAGCAGAGGGATTTGAACCCCCCCCAGCGGATTTCTTCTGAAACCACCTCTCTAGATGAGGCTACGGTTTGCAGGATTGCAACAGGTCGGCGCTCCAGTTGGTCATCAACTGTCAGCAAACCCACTCGTCGTCATTCCTGTGCAACTGGAGCCCGCGATACTACCAAGCTATACTATACTCCCATTGTTTGTCACACCAAATCAAGCCTTGGCTTGTCGGCGAGCGCGCTTACGGCGTCGTAGCTTCTTGCGTCGCCACTTCCACCGCTGGTTTCCAGTTTTCTTCCAAGCACGTGAACCTCGCTTCATAGTGAACAGGTCGCCGACTGACCATTCATATATGAGTGCATCGGGTTATACCGCACATAATTCGTATCACAATTTAGCAAAAATAGCCTTAGTATTCACTATTAGCAACTGTCATTGGAAGCGGGCGTATCAGGATTCGACCTGAATAGTTACTACGAAGGTTAGCGTGAACTGAACAGTATTCAACATTACAACCGTTCACGCGATAACTGGAAGTTTTGTAATCAGAGATAAGCAAACTTCCAGTGAGAATTCTGATGCATACGCCGCAGCATTGCTCAACGAATTAAGGCGGGCGTATCAGGATTCGAACCCGAGTTTTCGGCTTAGAAGGCCAAAGTGATATCCAAGCTACACTATACGCCCTTATCCACAGGCGGTAGCCAACTATTGATGAATGTTGCACATGAATAAACAGTAATTGATTTTAATAGAATAAAACCACCCAGAAATGCTTCAAAAGCAAGATTTCTGACAAATCATAGAGGTTTTGCACACTTGAAGCACCGCTTTGGCTTTGTTACCGTTTTTCGGTCCCATACATAGCCGCAATTTTTACAATTCCACTGAGATACAACTGATTGTCCAATTATCTCTTCTCTCATTTTCTGCAATAGAGGTGATTCACTCATTTTTGGAGATGGAGCAATCTGATTGGTTAGGTCATCGTGTTTCTTTGAGTGTAGAGTAAGACCGCTAGCATGCAATAACTCATGGACAAAGGTATGCTCATACAATGCTACATCTTCTGCAAGTGCTGGATGTA
>DUCL01000058.1 GCA_012959845.1 Candidatus Poseidoniales archaeon | reverse complement strand
AAATCTAAGATTGGGCCAATACCCAGTGCCCAAATCAATCCACTTGCAGACCACCATCCACCCAAACACACTCCGGTGATTGCGACAATAGGTAATATGAAACCAAGAAGATGAGGTACCCAGCCCTCAACCCTTTCTTCCATGTACAGGCCAAATAAGTATTTGTATTCAAGTTGAAGGTTGATTATTATCAATACCACTGTTTTTGGACAGGTGCTATGGTTGCATCGTCAAAAATTTGTGTACCAGGCGGGCCCTGTGTGATTCGCTTAATTGTGAATCCCGAATCCTGCAGAAGTGAAATATCCCCACGTTTAATTTTATTGTTAATTGACTGATGAGACTTCATCGCCCACACAATTATGCCAATTGGTAAAGTCAATGAAAACCAAATCAAAACCAAATCTAAAATCATTGTTCGCCCATGTAATTGCAATGGACGCCACCAATTCAACTTATCCAATTTAGCGATTGAGTAATGCTTGCCAAGAAGCCGCAGCATACGCAGCAGCCTGTTGTGCTGGATTTTCCGCTTTGTGAATGCCAGAACCGACGATAATACAGTCCGAGCCTGCATGTACCGCTTGGGCAGGGTCGCCATAGCGTTGACCCATTTCCCCATCACCAACAGCAAGATTTACGCCAGGAGTCCAGATCATTTTTCCTTCACCAACAGCCTTGCGCAACTCTCTCAATTCGCCAGGCCTTGAGCCATTACCAATGAATCCGAATACTCCATCATGCGCCTTGCCCTTCTCAACAACTTGAGCAGTATATTGTGGGTTTAATAAATTGCCACGCGAAGACATTTGCGCCAATAATAAAACTCCACCTTGCCGGCCAACATCAGCCCAACCGGCTTGAAGGCCATCAATGATATCAGGTCCAGAAATCAAGTGAGCAGTAACCAAATCCGACCAAGAACGAATATCATAAATTCCGGCCATTTGAGAGCGAGAAATTTTTCCAATATCTGCAAACTTTCTATCTTCAAAAATTATCAGGTCGGCCGCTTGAGCCTTTGCACAGAAGGCAGCCCAAGACTCAACCGTCCAATCATCGACCAAGTCAACATGAGTTTTCAATGCAGCAATGTGGCTACCGACTTCATCAAGCAATTGATTGAGGCCAGCCATTGTTGACCTATCGGCTGCTAAACAAACCAAACTTTGCTTGCGGCAAGCCACCTCCATGTAGCGTCTGGCCATTGGCAAAGAATTCCCCAACCATCTCTTTCCCCACACCTGTGGCGCTTCCATGATACAGGCCAGCGACTCTTCGTCCTCAATCCTATCGGCCAAAAACATCTTATTATTGACTAATAGAATCTATTGAATCGGCAAGGGTTTGCTGATAATCTGTAAAAACAAAATCAAGTTCTTGGGCAACATCTTCAACATCGTAGCCGATTTTCACACCGATATTTCCTCGTAATTGTTTGATGGAAAGTTTTGGATGAACAATGGCAAAAAGATATGCCAAAAACGATGGTAATTTTCTCGTAGCCCATTTTCTCTCAGGTTTAATTCTCTTCAATTCCGTACCGATTTCATACATCCACATACCGCGATTATGCAGTAAATAACGCGCACCATCGCGGCCATTACTAAGGGCATTAATATGAGCCTTCGCAACATCTCTAACATCAACAAAATTGATGTGCATTTTCAGCACAAACGGTGGACCAGAGTTGAAATGTTTCAGATATGACATCGAACCTTCTTTGTGTCTTGGAGACAATATTGGCCCAAATATAACCGAGGGATGAATGGTGATTAGGCGCGGTTTGGATTCAGCGACTTGACTTTCCACCCACTGGCGCATGACTTTTTCTGCACCGGCTTTAGCAAGGCCATATGGATTAGACTTTACAGTTGCATCATCACACCAATCTTCAGTAGAAAAAATCGCACCATTTTCATGTGATGTTCTTCTTATTGCAGCCACTGAAGAAGTATGAACTATCCTTTCAACAACACCCGCTTGTTGTAATGCCTTTACCAAATTAGTAGTTCCTTCAATACTTGGGTCTACAACATCCTGCTGAGGATTTTTTGCCCCTACATAGAGCGAGGCAGCACAATGAATCACATCTTTACAATCAGACACAGCACTGCGAACACTGGCATAATCAAGAAGGTCCATTGCGACGATTTGAAGCGAGCCACCTTCTGCTATTGGAAGCGAATTGAGAAATGCAGCATTTTTTGGGTTGCGCACGGTTGCACGAACCTGCCTACCCGATTGCAATAATTGTGCTACTACGTGGCTGCCGACGAAACCAGCAGCCCCTGTTACTAATACGGCCATGCAGTTCCTTCACAGCAATAGTTGAATAATTTACAGGTTGAAATTGTTGCATCACATTGATGAAAGTCGCTTCACAGGACAAAGCGATGCGCATCGCCTACCTGTTGGTTTCGCTAGTCCTCTTAGGGCCGTTAGCGGGATGCTTTGGCGGAGATCTATCCGATGCTATCAATGATGACAAAGAGGGAATGTATCCTTCAATTTGGCAACGCCATAATCTTGATTGGAATTGGACAGACAGTTATTCCTACACTCTTCAACCAGGGCCATATCATGCCTTAGAAGTCCAAGAGGCAACCTTCGAAGTCGATACATCACAGGTTTGGGAAACAGGCCCATCCACTGCTAACATACATCTTTCGTATTGGCTGCCATCCAATACTGAAATCGGTGAACAGGTTCCAGTTATCGCAGTAATCAGCCCCTATTTTTCATTCGGCCAACAAGGTTCAGAGTCGGGGGCGACGAACGTTGTAGGTGCAGGACGCGGCGAATTTATTTACAATAATTTTGTCCCTCACGGATATGCATTTGCCCAAGTATCTGTCTTTGGAACTGAGGAATCAAGTGGCTGTTTTGATTACCGCGGCGAGGGAGAAGGCTGGGGAATCCATCAAGCAGTAGAATGGTTGGGGACTCAAAATTGGTCCAATGGTAAAGTTGGCTTATATGGAAAATCCTACGAAGGCGCCACCCAATGGGAAGCTGCAGTACACGGTAGTGACTACCTCGCTACAATAGTTCCAATTTCGGGGACCACTGGATTGCATCCACTATTATACAAAAACGGAAGTGCAGAAGCGCGAAGCCAAGTAATGCACATGAATTATTTTTCAAGCACAGTAGACTATAATGCAGAGGATATGGACAATATTTGCCCTGATATAGTCGAAGGATTCTTTGCAGGACCTGTAACATATGGAATGGGGGAATTAGACCCATATATGTCAAATTATTATGAGGAACGAGAGCATATTTCTAAGGCAATAAATAACTATCAAGGTAGCGTTTATTGGGTACAGGGAATGCAAGATTGGAACGTTGATCCACACCAAGTATTCCCATGGTATCAACAATTCAGAGACCAAGGTTTTGAAGTTCGAGGAATGCTTGGTCAATGGGAACATAATTACCCAGACCAATGGAGTAAACACAATGCCCAAGATTCCGGATATGGCGGAGAAGCAATTCACAATATGACCCGTTGGGATTGGGCTCAAGATTTGTTTGAATGGTTTGAATATTATCTCAAGGGAATCGGTCCAAAACCAGACTTAGTGGCCCAAATACAACGAAATGATGGTCAGTGGCGAATTGAGGAAACATGGCCGCCGCAGGATGGTAAATGGTCTTCATTGGACCTTTCTGAATGCAGTCAAACCGGCACTAGAGTCGGTGGTTTCTCAGCAATAGGTGGCGGACTATCTACAGTAACTATTGAATGCGGAGCATTAGATGAACAATTGGATACGTTAATTTCAGGATTGCTGACCCTACATTTAGATGTAACAGCAGCGATGGATGGCGGCCAAATATTTGTTGAAATGCAAGATGCGGAAAGCGGATTGCGAATTGGCCACGCCACCATGGATATTCGCTATTATCAAGGTGGAAGTGAGCCGACAACCGTACTACCATTACAGAGTTTGACGATGTTAATGGAATTCCAAGCGATTGATGCAATATTGCCAGCAGGCCATGGAATAAGGTTGGTGATGACCGAAACAGGAGAAGATTATCTCGCACCGGCGTGTGGGGTTTTATGTCCCGTTACAGTCAATGGCGGCACACTTTCAATCCCACAGATATATCGCGACGATAGCACAATTCTAATTACGCCCCAAGGAGAAGATGCTGCGAATAATCAGTGATTACTCTAATTGGGTCCAAAATGAGTCAATCTCATCGGTATCTGTTAGAGGCCCAATATACCTATCAACAACAAAACCATCCTCATCAATCAATATTAGTGTCGGAGTGTTGTTAATTTCGAAAGCCCCCGAAAGAGTGACGCCCACTGTAAATGGAGCATCGACCAAACTATTCTCTTTGCTATCATTGACTTGCAGATGCCAATCAGATAATTTTTGAGAATCTGAACCATCGGTTGAGACAACAATGTACATTGAATCGTTGAGGTGATTACTCACTACGTGCATGGTTGGCCTGCAGTTATTACACCATGATGCGGAAAAGTGGAGAATATATGCTTCTCCTAGCAAATTCTCCGATGAATATGTATCCCCATCATCTGCGGTCAAAGAGAAAGTAGGAACACCCTCCCGCGAATCCACTTCTTCGTCGCCAAGACAACCCGGCGAGAATATGATTAGAATCATCAATGCTGAGAGAAGCAATGCCTTACCCTTCATAAGCAAACCCATTACCAATTCATTATTGATTGTTTCCTCTCTTCAAAATATGTAACATTGATAATGGAGGGGATGGAGGAACAAGCATGCGTCAATGGTTGTTGAAAGTGGTGATATTGCTATCACTATTTATTTTTCTTCAAGCCTTTGAAGACATACACCAAACAACTTCGTTAGAGCAACAAAGCATCCATTTCACCGATGACGATTCAGATGGCTATGATGCTGATGACCAGTGCCCAAATGTGGCCGGTAATTCAACAAATGACCGACTTGGATGTTTGGATACTGACGGGGATGGCTATTCCGATGAGGATGAATTTTGGAATTTAAGCGATGGTGCAGATGCCTTTCCGCTACACAGTGGTGCGTGGAGTGACCTGGATGGAGATGGATATGCGGACCAACCAAACCTCTTGATTACAGATGATTGTCCAACGAGATATGGTAAAAGCCGACAAGTTCTTTATGGCTGTTTAGACATGGACCTTGACTGGATTCCTGATGTAATAGACACCGATATTGATGGAGATGGTATTTCTAATGAATTAGAACTCGCATCCTCAAACGCGCTATTCCAATACAATCCGATGGACCCTAATTCCTATCCCGTAGATTCTGATTACGATATGATACCAGACGCTGTTGATGATGATGATGATAATGATGGTTGGCCAGATTTGGTGGAGCAAGACAGAGGCACAGACCCACTAGACTCTCAAAACACACCTTTCAACAATTTTCGGGGCATTACAACAGGAGTATTTTATTACGGAGGATTTGAATTTGGCAGTGAATATGACGCGGAAGCAATAGAACTCTCATTATCAGGTTTACTTGAAGTAGTGACGGAAGAATTAATCATTCCATTATTGCTAATACCGGTATATTTCTACTTCTTTTATTCACGCAGAAGGTTATTTGAACAACTGAAAAAAGACATAGACATTTGTCCTGGCCACAACAAATTAAATGAGTTGGAAAAGAAAATCAACAGATACATTGAGGATAGAAAAATAAAAACACACCAT
>DUCL01000057.1:4465-5775 GCA_012959845.1 Candidatus Poseidoniales archaeon | reverse complement strand
CCCTTGTCATATGACCGGTCAGATGACCAAGCGTAGAGTTCTACTTGCAAAGACCTACTGAGTGAAATATTATTTCACATTCCTAATGAAGAAGGGTCCATTCCGTCCATTTCTCCATCTTTCATCATCTTGCGCATTTGCTTGTTGAGACTGCGGTTTCCACCCATTCCCTTCATCATCTTACGACTCTTATTCCATTGACCGATTAACTCTCTAACATCCTTTTCTCGGACACCAGCGCCTCTAGCTACACGACGTATTCTTTCAGCCTTGATTTTTGCAGGTTCGTTCTTTTCCCATGCAGTCATCGAATCCATAATTGTCCGATAGCGGTCTAAGTTGGTTTGCATTTCCGCTTTTTGACCTTTGGACATTGCACCCATTCCCCCCAACATATTCCCTGGTAAGAATGACATTAATTTGTCAATGGTTCCTATTTTAGACATCATTTCCATTTGCTTATACATATCATTTAATGTAAATCTCCCAGACATCATTCTCTGGGTTAGCCTCATAGCTTCTTCCTGATCCATATCTTCAGGTGCTAAATCGATAAGACCCTGAATATCACCCATACCAAGGAGTCTTGAAATAAATCTGTCCGATTCAAATTTCTCTAAATCTGCAACCTTCTCACCAACACCAATGTGGACAATTGGCGCTCCTGTTGCCGCTACTGCTGAAAGTGCGCCACCGCCTCTTGCAGTACCGTCTAACTTTGTAACCACAATACCTGTGATTCCTGCAAGTGTGTGGAATGATGCGGCAACTGGTCCTGCGGCTTGCCCAACCTGAGCATCTATTACCAGCCAGCGTTCAGATGCATTGGTAAGTGCTGAAATCTGTTCTAATTCCTCTACCAATTCAGTATCTAATTGATGGCGACCTGCTGTGTCAACAATGACTAGATCGCACGATACTAATTCTTTCAATCCATTGCGAACAATTGTTGGAGCATCTTTTGTTTTTGGCTCACCATACACCACCACAGTAGAGTCTTCTAATAATTGGCATAACTGTTCGTATGCACCAGGTCGGTGAACGTCGGCTTCTATCACGCCGACTCTCAAACCGTGTTTCCTACGATACCATTCGGCCAACTTTGCAGTTGTAGTAGTCTTACCTTGACCATATAATCCAACGAGTAGCAAAGTTGCCCCATGTGGCTGAAATTCATGCTTTGAACCCAATAATCGGACTAATTCAGTGTAGAGGATATTCATCGCATGAGTTTGCAGTGTAATTCCTGGACGTAACTCTTCATCTCTGATACGAGATTCCATCTTTTCTACAATTTCTTTGGTTTGCCG
>DUCL01000057.1:0-4419 GCA_012959845.1 Candidatus Poseidoniales archaeon | reverse complement strand
ACTTTCTCTTAGACTTCAACAATCCAATAGAGCGGAAAATACCCTTGGATAAGCCTTCGAGTGCCATGGCTTAGCGTGATAGCCGCCACTTTTCAACCCATGCCTATCGAGTAATGAAAAAATATTCTCTATTGCTCATTCAATGGAATATCCAATCTTAGAACATCGCCATCCAATTTTGCATTTACTTGACTGGCTTTGACAGGAACTGATGTTTTCACAGGTTTTTCCCTTCCATTAAGACCTACAAAAAGAACTCCTTCTTCACTTCTTAATGACAACTCTTCTCGCTTTATCCCAGGATAGTGTAAATAGATTATTTCTGTGTCGCCTTCTAATTCAGTCACCATTCCTCTATGGACTTCATGATGTAAAACAGAACCTATAGAATGCGGCCCTAAGCCTTTATCAATTTCAATAACGGGTCCATAAAGGAATTGTCCTACCTCTCTTAATCGCTTTAGTCCTACCACTTCTGTATCGAATAATTCCATCGAAGAAATATCAACACCGAGGCTTTCCTTCAACTCTTCAATTCTTTCTAACTCGCCCTCTCTTCTCGTCTTTAGGAATGGGTGGTCAAATTCAGGAGTAACTCTATTGACCAAACAACCTCCTATGTGTAAGTCGAATTCTTGTAGTGATTTGTGAGCGCGTACTGTCTCATTAACTCCCATCCTCTCCGGTATCGTAACCAAAGTGAAAGAAGTTATGTCCTCATTGGATAGCACCCTTCTAACATGTAGCACTCGTCGCTGAAATTTTTCAAGTTCTTCTTTCATCGCATCACTTTCTTTTTTGCCGAACACCATTGAACGTATTCCTCCAGAAATTCGCATCATACGAATTAGTCTGTCCGACCAAGCCTCAATCAATTCTGGTAATGCTAAAAATCTCAAAGTATGTCCTGTAGGAGCCGTATCAAAGACAATTACATCCCAAGTTGGGTCTTCAACATGACGTAGTAATTCATCAAAGGCCATTGCTTCATCTAATCCTGGTAAGACCATCTCTGATGTCTTTATTTCTCCTTTTATATCCTCTATCTCATCTTTGGCCTTAGGGTCTAACATCATTCCAAGGCCACCAAGACCTCCGGATGTGTTCATCTTCTCCATCGCAGAGCCAACCTTCGGCAATAACGAGGAAATCTTTGCTTCTGGGTCCATTTCTAAACCCCATAGACCTTCAACACCCTCGATTGGTGTTACTTCACTTCCGATGGCAACTCCTAGTGAATCTGAAGTCGAATGAGCTGGGTCACTAGATACTAGCAATACTCGAAGACCAGAATCGGCAAGCCAAACTGCAGTCGCTGATGAAATGGTCGTTTTTCCAACACCACCTTTTCCGCCAAACAATAACAACCGTGCCATATTATCTTGCCAACCATAGGTTGCGTTTGAACATACGCATAACAAATTGCGGCTTTGGCCAAATAACATTCAAAGTTAATCAATGGCGGCATTTTCATCAATTGATTGAAGAAGTGAACTCAACTGCGACGCAATATGGTATCTGAATTGTTATTATTTCAGGTCGCCACATTCTCTGCTCTAATCGGTATGACTCTCGGTTGGAGAGGTGTGATGACAAAATATTCAGGGTTTTATGATTTACCAACTGCTTGGAGCCAGATATTTTGGGGAATTATCGTTGGAATGTTTTATGCGACTTGGTGTGATAGTGAATTATTCATTCCTTATTTGGAATTTGTAAATAATGGTGATGGGGCGCAAATACCTCACCCCCTTACACTGTTGATACTAGCACTATTGCTGTCTGTAGCAGTCCACATGTTGCTGCGAAGAGATAGAGTGCGAAAGGGGGGGTCGCACCCTACCAGTGGTTGGGCTTTGGGTCTTGCAATCGGTGGCATGACTGCAATGGTTTTAATCTTCAGATATATTTTCATCGCAGATGGTGTAATTTCAGCAAAAATGATCCTAACTGTTGCAGCCCTTGCAATCCTAACGCCAAGATGTGAAGCAATGATTACTGCACATCAAGGATTTATGATGTTAAATGGAAGGAAATGGGGGGCTGTGCTGCGGTCAACAGCATGGAGGATTGCATTATTAACCACGATTTACTACTCAATTTTTGACCCATTCGGATGGATTTTTATCGGTTCTATGATGATGATTATGGACCCAAAAATAGAGGACTGGATATGGGCTTCTATTCCAAAACCAGCAAGGCGTAGATTGCGAAGAATTTGGGCCTCAAATGAAAGAGAAAAGCGCTCAAAACATGCTCTTGGAGAAGAAGAATGAGAAATTTGTAAATGAAGTCAAGTAAGTAGTCATTTACAAAGGACACTGATGGGAATTCATTCAACGATTTACAAATTATAGCAAATAAGCACTTTCGTGGGCTTTCCGCTAGCAATGGTTATACAACTCCCGCTTAACCCCAAAGATATGGGTATGTGCCCTTATTGTAGAGCAACCACTGAATCGGGAGATTCAATCTGCTATTCATGCGGACGCGTTCTTGCAAATTTGAGTTCAAGTAATTATAGATTGGAGCAACAATTCAATCAAGGTTCTCTAGCAACTTCTTACAAAATGACTACAAAGCCATCTGAGAAAGGACTTGTACAAACTCATACGGGAAGAACAAAAAACATACTAAAGCGAAGAAAAAATCGTTTTCGAAGCTTTGTAATGTTATCATTGGTGGCCTTCATTATGTTATCTCCACAGGCAAGAGAGCAAATCATTGCACAATGGGCTGGCATCCAAGAGTATATCCAAGATGCTGTTTCACCTTATCACCTATATCCTGTAGAAGCCTCTTATACTCTTGAGAAAACTGTATTTGTATCTAATTCCGGAGCAAATGGATACATGATGGAAAATTTGGCAATACCCCCCGCCGTTAGTTCTACCCAAGGCTCACCTTATGGATTTGAGTATACAAATGGAGACCCAGGAGAATCTCCAACTTCAATTCAGATAACTACTGCCATTAGCATTAGTATTGATGGGGAAGAATATGTAGTTCCAACCACTGGTCTGCCAACTAGATCCGCTTCTGAAAAATTAGTCACCGCTAATGGGCATGAAATCTGGTGGCCGGGTGTAGGAAGTGGTGATGATTTCTGTTCTGTTAGCAATTGTGTCAAGGTGTTGGTCAATTTAGGACCTGGGCAGTCCACCAGTTTCACATATTCTGTCGGAGTTCATTCAACATCATATTCATGGCATAATGGGGTGAGAGTTGATTCAAGAATATCTGGTATGGAAAATGGAATTAACGTTGATAATAGTGGTAATTTTTCGGATATCCCAAGTAGAGATAATGGACAAAAATTCTATGAGTTTAGTGATGATAAGTGGTATGATAGAGGCTCTCCTGCTGGATTTGCGATAAATTCACAGGCTGAAGTTATTCTATCAACTGCAGAAGCTATTAGTGCAGATTTACCTGAAGGTTTACAAGATAATGCTTATGCATTTTCAAGGGCTGCATTTGATTATCTGCACAAGAATATTGCCTATGATAGATTCGCCCCCGTAGTCGCTAGAAGTGGGCCTTCGTGCCTAAATGATGGACAGGGCGATTGCGATGAACAAACCAATGCCTTCCTCAGCCTACTCCGAGTAAAGGGCATCCCAGGATGGTTCGTTTTCGGAGCACTAACCGATGCCAACTTTGAGGATTGGGAGGCACACGCATGGGGCTATATTCAACTACCAATGAGTGATGAATGGTGCGATGATAATAATATTGAACGTGAATCTTGCTTTGTTAATGGTGCCGTTGATGTCGTCAATAATAAGTGGCTATTGAATACACCGACAGGTTATATTGATTGGATTGAGGAGTCGGATGAAACTGCAACAAAGTTGAACAATTTCTATCATCCGATAATTCAAACTAATGGTATAGAGCGAGAACGAAGTTATTCTACTAGTAATGTAGAATTAGCAGGTGGAACATATCAGGTGAAAAAATACCCTGAAACATTTTGGTGATAATATGAGAGTAATAATAGGTGGTGCTGGAAGAGTTGGTACAGATTTGGCCAAAGCATTGAGAGCTGAAGATTTGGATGTAGTCCTCGTAGATTCAGATTCTCGTGCTGTAAAAAATGCTCAAAATCTGGATGCTTTAGTGATTCATGGGGATTTTGTCTCTAGAGAGAAATTAATTGAGGCTGGAATTGCAGAGGCTGAAGTATTTATTGCAGTAACCAACTCAGACGAGCGAAATTTGTTAGCGTGTACATTAGCAGACCATACGAGCAAGTTATTGGGTGGGAAAGACCTACTGTCAATATGCCGTGTAAGAGATAGTAAATTTGTCGAGGAGCAGAAGAATGGATATTTGACTGAATGGGCAAAGGTAAACTATGTGGTAAATCCACTTGATGGTGCCATAGATCGTCTTCATTTGGGTTTGAGAACCCCC
>DUCL01000056.1 GCA_012959845.1 Candidatus Poseidoniales archaeon | reverse complement strand
TGGCAAAAGGAATCGTTGTTGGTGCTTGGGACCCTCATTTGGATGACAATATGTATCCAGAGGGTGTTGAAGTAATTTCTGAAATTAGTGATGCACATGGCTATGATATGGCAGTTCTTGTTACAGCACACAATGCCTGCCTTTCCCTTGATTGGTCGGCCCTAGTTAAGCAAATGCGTACACCACTCATCTATGACGGGCGACGAGTATTGAACTTGGATGATTTGACTTCCAAAGGTTGGAAAGCCTATGCAGTCGGCCGGCCAGTGAATCACTGAGCGTAAATAAAATGCCTGCTTATGCGGAGCGCCCAGCATCAAACATTTCCTTAAGAGAGCCATCTTCAAACATTTCCAATACTATATCGGACCCTCCGATCAATTCGCCTTGAACAAAAATCTGAGGCATTGTAGGGAAATCAGACCAAGCACAAACCGATGGAATCGCTCTTGGGTCGCTGAGAATATTTACTGCAGCGAATGGTTCACCAAAAGACTGCAAAACCTGTGCAGCTCTACTTGAAAACCCACACTGTGGTTCATTAGGGTCGCCTTTCATGAACAACACCAAAGCGTGTTCATCGACTATTGCTTGTAATTCTTCATCGGTCCATTGCATATTTTTCACTCCTTATTTAATTTCTCAATCCGGCGGATATGAATTCCTTGTCCACCACCATGAGGGTCAAACGCTGTATCACCAGCAGTTTCTGCTTGTGCAGGGGTCATACACTTCAAATCAAGTGCATGAACTGGATGTGGAATATGTTGTTTCATATGCGTCAATACTTGCTTTTGCCGTTGTAATGGACGCATTCCCTCGAATTCCGCAGAGATAATGCGAACATGAAAATGGTCTCCAGAACCATGCAAATCAATGACTTCAACATCTGCATTAGGAACTGCTAGAAGAACTTCTTGTGTTAACCAATCTACGCTAACCATTGTACCGCCTCGTCATCGCCTCGCGCCAAATGGCTTTGAACCTGTGCTTAACAATACGATGCTTGAAAACTCGCCGGCCATTGCCATAACCATGTCACAGCAGAGTAATTTGCGTCTGCCTGACATGAAACGGGATTCCACTTGGCTTGCTGGTACTGACCTTTTCTCAGTGTTTTTAGCATTGGTCGGTCAAGTCATACTCACTCGTTCATTATTGTCTAGTGATTATGGATTATTCATCATCCTTCTCGACCTTTTTGCAACAACTTTCCTAATTGTGGATTTAGGATTGCCTACTCTATTGGCAAGAGATGGAGTCAAGGCACCTCATTTGGTATGGCCAGCGGTATGGCGAGTCTATGGTATGCAACTAAAAATCGCCATACCATTCTTTTTGTTGACTCTTTTCTTGACACCACAAATTATTACTTCGTGGCAAGATGAATTCTCACTTCTATTATTAACATCGGTAATCGCCATAATCCATATTGCATCTTATGCTCCAAGAAGTGCACTTAGGGCAATAGGGGAGGCAAGGATTGAAGGAATTACCAAAGTAATTGAACGTGCAATAACCACAACACTATATTGCATATTATTGGTGAAGGGATATGATAATGTAGAATATTTCGCTGCTGCATTCTTAGCAGGTGCATTGATTGCTTGGGTATTTTCTCTGATTCAATTATCACGGTTATCCAAACCACTTTGGTTATCTGAAGAAATTTGGAATTGGAAGGATTTGGGTGAGTCGTGGATAAGTCCGAAACGATTATTTTTCTCAGCAATGCCATTTGCGATAACATTAGGAATATTACCGTATGTAATTAGAATTGAAAAATTTATTTTGGCTGGACATATGGGTGTTGATGCCGCTGCATTATTCCATGTTGCTCAATTGGCTTGGTTGGCGGGGTTAGTAGTTCCTCAAGCGATGCGTTCAGCATTATTGCCTGTACTCGGCAATGTTCGTGATGATGAAACTGCATTCAAATCGGAAATAAAAAAATCAATGCAGTTTTGTTTCAATCTAATGCCTATTGGATTCTATTGTGGTGTGATCATCGTATGGTTACTGCTGCCGATTGCATTTCCATCACAATACATAGATGGGAGCCTCGGTGCATCGGCAGTTGACATATTCTTCATACTATTATTTGGCTGGGCTATGACTCTTTTAGCCACTCCTTTTTACACTGCTCTTAAGGCGGGAAAGCACCCTTGGAGATTTACTTTATTCATCTTACTGGTAGTCATTTTCGGTAGTGTAGTCGGATGGTTGTTAATTTCATATTTCTCCGCAATTGGTGCTAAGCAAGCCATTGCAGCCGCAGCATTTGCTTCATCATTAACCTCGTTATTTTTACTAGTGCTATCTATTCACTTAAGCCGCTCTTGGCCGCTTGTCAAAGAGTACATCATCGGATGGATTGTATTGATTTCATCTGTAGCAATAGCAAGTTATTCATTATGGAATAAAGATATGATTTTCGCAGTATCATTGCCTGCTATTTACTTTATTTGTTCACTAATTTATTCAAAAGCGAATCCCAAGAATCTTGAAAGTGTTTGATAGTAAATCTTTCAGGGAGTTCGATTTTTTCCACTTTCCAATCTGAGGCTAAGGCATTTTCTACCGCGTCAGCCAATTTTGATTCATCGTATTCTTGACTGATGAATTTTTGAGGAATCCATTCACTCAAATCTCCAACATCAACCGCAACTACTGGAGTTCCACAAACAATTGATTCACGCGCTACCAATGGGCCCGATTCTCTCTTAGAAGTAATCAGAGTTACCGACGCTACAAGCATCCTATCCCATACAATACTGCGGGGTTGTTGATTCAGCGTCGTTATTCCAACAACCCATCCTCTTTGTTCTAATTCTTCACCGGTTTTTAATGCTAGATAATGATTTTTTTCTGGGCGTCTGGCGTCGCCAGGAAATAGCAAGTCCAACTTATCTTTACGCCATCTGCCACGCCAGTTTTTCATATCCTTGAGCCATTCTTTTTCTACTGCAACATGGCAAGGGATAACACAACATTTCTTTTCATTATAATCGTTGGAAATAGCGATAGATTTCAAGCGATTTGAAACCAAAACAAGATGGTCTATTTTTGTCAGTATTTGTTGTAAGGATTTTCTAGTATTTTTGTGGGATAATGCAACATCAAAATCATAACCATGAACAACGCCAACACAAGGGACATTCCACTTTTTTGCTAGATGTGTTGCTAGAAATGCACTTGGCCAAAGTGTATGAGAAATGATAACATCGGGCCGCCAATCACTCAACCACTTTTCAATACTTTTTGTTCGTCTCTTAATACTTGAAATTGTTAATGAAGGATATGGGTTTTCTGGAAATGCCCAATATCTTGGAGAAAAGACTGTATCATCTCCATGCTCAAATATTGCCGGTGCCCTAGCCACACCACTTAATGTCGAACGCCCTGTTTCGTAATATTTTAGCATCCGAGGAAGGGGGTTCAACACCCTGACCTCATGGCCTGATTTTTTCAATGCATCAACATGGTCTGCTACGAAAGTCCCCCTCGCAACATTTGTTGGTAGCGGATATAGGATTGACGCAATCAAAATGCGCATATCAAACACACTCTCTCATTCTAATGCTTTGTGAATAATAGCAAGATTGTCTACTAGTGCACGTGAATCATTGAATAGTCCTGAGCCAACAACACAATTTGTCACTCCCCAATCTCTTAGCATTGCAATATTGTGTGATTTCACTCCCCCATCGACTTGAATCTGAACTGGCCGGCCTCCTGCAGAAACTTGATTGTTGATAGCAGCACTTAGAGTACGGATTTTCTTCTCGACTGTAGGAATGAACGATTGACCGCCGAAGCCGGGATTAACACTCATTATTAGAACAAGATCAATTTCTGAAAGTACCTCAAGGGCTGCATCAACTGGGGTTGCAGGGTTTAGCACAACTCCAACACTTGCTCCGGCTTGTCTAATCGCAGTGACCAATCGGTGAAGATGAGTAACAGCTTCAACATGGACTGAAATGTGGTTGCACCCCGCATCAATGTATTGCTGGAATGACTGTTCGGCATTTGATATCATCAGGTGTGCATCAAAGGTTGGGCCATCTCCAAGGGTTTTTCTCAATGCGTTAATCACCGGTGGACCAAAGGTTAGATTTGGCACAAAATTACCATCCATGACATCCAAATGTAGCCAATCAAGACCAGCATCAACTGCCTTTTGGCAGGCATTTGCCAAATCACTCAAGTCGGCTGTCAAAACGCTGGGTGCAATAATCAATTGTCTCCCTCAAAGCGAGCCAAGTGTCGGCTTCTCATTAGGCTTGCCGCGATATAATTCTTGCAAATTAGTAGAATTTTGTCGCGAATGTATTAGGCAAAGCCTCATAATACTCCAACATTGAGATATTGATAGGTGAGCCAATGGGTGAAGTCAGAGCAGTAACAGACGCGACATATGATGAAACAATCAACGAAGGTGGATGGGTGCTTGTTGATTTCTGGGCACCTTGGTGTGGACCTTGTAAAGCAATAGCACCAGTTCTGGCTGAAGTCGCTACAGAAAGAGAGATTATAATTGCAAAAGTCAATACTGATTCGGAAACAATGACCGCTGGCAAACTCGGTGTTAGAGGAATACCGGCATTATACCTCTACCATGACGGAAAGTTGGTCTCAAACAAGGCCGGAGCATTACCAAAACCAAAACTATTGCAGTGGATTGACGAACACATGTCTGCCGATGATTTTTGAAATCATCTAATTTGTTTTTTGCGCTCGTTTTGAGCGGTTCCTACATCTCTCAATAACCGTTCACGCATTGCTTCATGAAGCCACATTCCTCCTTCTAATTCCAGCAATAATCCATGCGAAATTAAATTCTCAGGTGGAACCCCTTCCCATCCGACCGACTTGGCCAACTTTGGCCATGATACTGGCTTATCCGCAACAGCAAGTGTGAGCAATAATTCTCTTTCCCCATCTGGTAAGTGAATGATTATCTCTTCATCCAAGAATCTTAGCCAATCACCATGAGTTGGGTTGCCATATAATTCTAGTAATTCTAAGGCTAACGGATGGCCGCCAGTAGCAGCATGTACCTCGTCTACTTCAAGTGATGAATTATTGGTTAACTCTTCTAGCCAATTTCCTGTTTCCTCTAGACTTAATCCACTCAATGCAAGTTCTCTAACCACATCTCTTGTGTGAACATCTCTTCTATCATAGATGTCAAGAGTTGTTCTGCTGATGAATAATAGCCTCAATGGAGTGCTTTTAGAAATTTGAATCAACGCCCCCAGCAAATCTCTTGCCTCATCAACAATATGGTGTATGTCATCGATTACAATTAACCAATAAGGAGGAGGGCCGCCCTTTTCTGAATTGAATCGCTCTCTAATTGTGCGTGCATCGGTTAGGTAGGTTAGCAACCTTCTTCTCCATGTGTCAACGTCCATTTTTGCCCCAGGGGTTAACGGCAAGGTCTCTATCAAATTATAGGGGTCATGCGATTCATCAATTCCAAATCTATGTAGTAGACTTGTTGCTAATCCAAGCGCTGAATCCCAAGGTTGGCAAGGGTACCAACACACAGAGATATTTGGGTCACTCTCCATTCTTTTCTTCAACCAGTGTGCAACTAATGTTGATTTGCCAATACCTGCAATACCATGTACTACTGCGCAGGGTTTTCTCTGTGAATGCCAATTATCCAATTCAGCAATTTCATCTATCCTGCCATGAACTGGGCGAGTGGTTGGCGGCTCTGTGTGATAAGTTGCATGGGCGCCAGTAAGAGGGGTGAGTCGGCCCGGCTTTGGAA
>DUCL01000055.1:2267-5871 GCA_012959845.1 Candidatus Poseidoniales archaeon | reverse complement strand
ATAAACTCGCCCATCTCCAAATGCAGCAATCGCTTCTCGCCGAGCACCTCGTGCTGCTGAAATCAGTTCGCTAGCATTGTGTACTGCGCGCATTCCTTTTCCACCACCACCACTCGATGCTTTGAGAAGAAGAGGATATCCGACCCTATGACTGGCCTCTTCAATTGCGATGAGCGCAGCCTCTTCTTCGACCTGTTCAATCTCTTCGCCAGGAATTACAGGAACTCCTGCATTACGCATTGTGATTCTGGCGCTCATCTTGTCGCCCATTTGGGTTATTGCAGCAGGACTTGGCCCCACCCATTGGATTCCAGCATCACCTACTGCTTGAGCAAAATCTGCTCTCTCCGATAAAAATCCAAAACCAGGATGGATGGCATCTACTGCATTATCTGCGGCAATACGAAGAATTTGAGCTTGATCTAAATAGGTCGTAGCGATACTATCTCCTTGTAACATTACGGCTTCATCAGCTAATTCAACGAATAGGGAATTTGCATCATTGTCAGCATATATTGCAAGGGATGAAATTCCAGCCTCACTACAAGCACGAAGAATACGGCAAGCGATTTCACCGCGATTTGCCACCATAACCTTAGTCAGTTTGTTGGCCATAATCTCACCCCACCTATCGCTTCAATTTTTGTTCACTCGCTTTCTGGCTTCCAATTAGCGTCTCGCTTGTCAAGGAAAGAAGAAAGCCCTTCCTGTCCTTCATTTGATGCGCGCATTTTGCTAGTAAAATTAAGAGTCCAATTCCTCAACTCTTCATCACTATCTGTAAATCTATCAAATCCTAAAGTCAATTCTTTTGCTAATGTTACTGCACAAGGACCAGTGGTTAGAACTTCGTCAATTATTTTGTCAACCTGTGAAGTCATTTGTTGTTCATCATCAACCAACTTTTCAACAAAGCCAATTCGCAATGCTTCTTCACCATCAATACGCCCAGCCGTCATAGCCAATCTTCTAAAGCAAGCAGAACCTACTCTTCTGTAAACATAAGGTCCGATTACTGCAGGAAGAATTCCTAACTTTGCTTCCGACAATGCGATTTTGATATCGTTATTAGCAATTACATGGTCACAACAAGCGATTAATCCTGCACCTCCTCCTAATGCTACACCTTGTACTGCACCTATGGTAAAACACGGGTGAGACCAAAGTCCGTTGAATAAGCGGTCGAGCCTTTCAGAGTCTGCACGGTTTTCCTCAGCACTATTGGCTCCGGCATCACGCATCATGTTGATATCTGCACCTGCACAAAAATGACGTCCAGCACCACTGATTACTAGTGTTCTTAGGAATTTTTGACCATCTTCATCAACCAGTGAATCCAAAACACCAGCGCTTCTTTGTGCAGTCCATTGTAGAATTTCACACAATTCTGTAATCATTTGAACATTGAGAGCATTATACTTGTTTTCGCGATTTAGCATGACATGACAGCCTGAGCCTGAAATCTCTAGGCTAATCAATTCAGTTTGAGGGGGATTTTGCATATTTACCATGATTAAAACTCCAATTGCATTTTTCATTTTTCAATTACATTATCACATACGGAATACGCCGAATTTATCATCGGGCATCGGTGCATTTCTCGCTGTTGCCAAACACAACCCCAGAACATCGCGAGTATCTCTTGGGTCGATAATTCCATCATCCCATAATCGGGCTGTTGAATAATATGGAGAACCTTCGGTTTCGTACTTGTCCAAAATCGGTTTTCTGAACTCTTCCAATTCAGTATCTTCCATAGGAGGCAACCCTTCTCTTGCCCTTTGATCTTGTTTAACTGTGGTCAAGACATCAGCAGCCTGAGGACCACCCATTACAGAAATACGAGAATTAGGCCACATGAAGAGGAATCTTGGGTCAAATGCTCTACCACACATACCATAATTTCCAGCACCATGTGAACCTCCAATAATTACAGTGAACTTTGGAACATTAACACAAGATACTGCAGTTACTAATTTTGCTCCATCCTTAGCAATCCCACCTGCTTCGTAGGCTTTGCCAACCATGAAGCCAGTTATGTTTTGCAAGAATACCAGTGGAATTCCTCGCTGACCACATAACTCAACGAAGTGAGTACCTTTCAGTGATGATTCTGAAAAGAGAATTCCATTATTGGCGACGATTCCGACTTTATGTCCATGAATATGAGCAAAACCACAAACCAGTGTGGTGCCATATCTGGATTTGAATTCATGGAATCTTGAGCCATCTACAATTCGAGCGATTACTTCTTTGATATTCAACGGAGTACGGTTATCACTTGGAATCAAACCTAACAAATCATCAACATCGTGTGCTGGCTCTTCCACTTCTGCGAATGCTGCTGGTGCTAATTGCCTAGGACCTAAGTTCTCAACTATGTTACGAACCATGCGAAGTGCTTCGTTTTCATCTTCTGCGAAGTGGTCTGCAACTCCCGATTGTACTGTGTGGACTTCAGCCCCTCCCAATTCCTCAGCAGTGACCTCTTCACCTGTTGCGGATTTGACCAGAGGTGGGCCTGCTAGGAAAATCGTTCCATTTCCTTTGACGATAATCGACTCGTCTGACATTGCTGGAACATATGCGCCTCCAGCAGTACATGAGCCGAGTACTGCAGCAATTTGTGCAATTCCGTCTCCAGACATCTTGGCTTGATTACGAAAAATTCTACCAAAATGTCCAATGTCTGGGAATACCTCATCTTGTAATGGCAAGAATGCGCCACCTGAATCAACTAAGTAAATACAAGGAAGGTGGTTTTCGTGAGCGATTGATTGGGCACGTATGTGCTTTTTTACTGTCATTGGATAGTAACTACCGCCTTTTACAGTTGCATCATTAGCAACGAATAGACACTCTCTTCCATGGACCATTCCAACGCCTGTAACCAATCCTGCTGAGTGCGCTCTGCCATCATATAATTCAAATGCAGCCAAGGGAGATAACTCCAAAAATGCGCTACCTGGGTCAATTATTCGGTCTATTCTTTCCCTTGGTAACATCTTGCCACGAGATTGATGTCTTTCGACATATTTGCCTCCACCACCATTACTTGCGACAGAAAGTCGTTGACGAAGAGTTGCAAGTAATGCCTCATTGTGAGACTTACGAGCAATGAAGTCGGCATCGCTTCGGATGACACGCGTTGGTAATCTGTCCATTGCTACCCCTTCAATACAAGCCAAGCCAAACCCGCATTTAACATCAAAGGCAAGAAGGACTCCATGACCTTAATTTCTCAAACTCCGAGAACTAATCGACCAATATCACGAAGGCCTGGGGCTAGGCCTACGATGAGCACTGCTAAGACGATAAGTTGGCGAAGATGAGTTTGCCTGTTTTCAACTCTCATCTGAACAAACATCCAAACTATCAAACCGACCAAACAGGCCTTTAGAATTGTGAATAACCAAGCACCTTCACCAAATGTTATTCCAAGCATTTGATTTATATCTCCACCGAGTTCTATCACACTATTAGAGACTGGATGTTTCTCACCATAGCCAAAGAAATCAATTCCCATCATCGTAGCAAATCCATCGACTAACTGACCGAATACCATTGCAATAACCATTGGTGATGCTAATAATGCATTATTTGA
>DUCL01000055.1:1427-2068 GCA_012959845.1 Candidatus Poseidoniales archaeon | reverse complement strand
TCTGAAGCAACTCTACCACTTTCTTGTTGCCAAGGTGTGATGATGAATTGGCCCCAGTGCGAGAAACCCATTACAATAGCTGCAACTGCGAAAGAAAACATTCCTCTGGTAAGTGCAGGCCAATCTCGGGTCTTTGTCAAAATGTAATATAACATTGTGAATGAAGCCATCAAGCCTATTATCACCATTTGACTACCCATTTGTGCATGTTCTGCATATGCTGGACGATACAGCATTGTCCAATGTGCAAATAACAGAAGACCAAGGATTGAGAAGAGTGTTGTATGCTTTCTTGATTCTGCCGAAATGCTTCTGTCTGAATCCCACTTCCCTACAAGATAATGAGAGATTAATGCAACTGCAACTAACCAAGCAGTAAGGTGAATATGGATTACTGGAGAGATGAATAACCAATCGGTTTCACTACTGTAGAAATCTGCATCCTCAAGAACCCTCAATACAGGAGCAAGACTAACCCAAGCAATCAATGCAAGAGTCATTCTATCATCACAAGGAAGTTGCAGTTTTCTAAATACTGCTTGTAAGACGATTACACAAATGAACATACTAGATGTGTAAATTGCAGTGTTTTGAGGTGTATAACCTGCATCTCCTGCCACACCTGCATCTTTGAGGATTGG
>DUCL01000055.1:0-1387 GCA_012959845.1 Candidatus Poseidoniales archaeon | reverse complement strand
TTTAGTGTTTCAACCCAAACAACATCATTGAACAATACCAAGCCGATTGTTATACCGATTAGTAGAATTAGAACCGACCAAATAGCCACTTTTTCTAATGGATGGTATTGATTTGAGGGTAAACACGGTTTGTGATGAGAGAGAATTTCGTGAATCTCATCAACATCTGACATTTGCTCGCCTCAAGTAATCCTCATAGCCTCTCGGCCATATCCTTTACCACTGTATAGTCATAATATTAGCAAGAAGAGGTTTAGACGCTTGTGAGTCAATAGTTGAAAATAAGTATTGACTAATTCAATCGTAATGTTTTCTTGAGAATATCACTAATGCTCCAAATATGGCGACTATGGTCAGCATACTGGAAGCCCATGGAACACCCAAGAAACCTTCTGAAACATTGATACATTTTCTAAATGTTTGACCTCTGTGGTCATCAATTCCAATCGTGTATTCAATACATGGTGCAGTTCCTTCTACAAAATCAAAAGATGCAGTGGCATCATATGTTCCATCTTCTGAAGTCACGAATTCATATCCGTTGTCAATAATCATGGGATAATCATCTTCGCCATTATCGAAAACTTTCCAACTAACATTATACTCTTGGCCGGGCTTTAAATCTATGAAATTGAAGTCTGCAGAGATTTCGTCTCCATCACTCGCTTTCACATCTACACTATCTCTCCAGTCAGTAGATTCTTCCACCCAATTCCAATCATACCAAATTAGATTTGCACCCCAATTCCAATCCAATAATGTACCATTTGAATCAGAAATTGATACATTAACGGCATGTACTTGGATGATATTAGAGATATTTACGTTGAAATAATGAGTGTTGTTTTCTCTTACATCATCACTTACAGTAATGTTGAAGCTACCTGTTTCAATCAATTCTGCTGAAGCGTAATGTTTCCAATCAACTGTATAATTCTCACCAACATCAAGATTGATGAAAGCAACTCTTGTTACTGCATAAGGATCTAGGCCAAAAATCAGAGTACTGGAATCAGAATACTCTCTAAATGGACCGCTCTCTAAAGATACAGAACCATTGGGAGTCATCCATGCTCCATTGGGAATATCGCCTTTTCTGGTTTCATCATCTGGAATTGAATTTAGGATTATGCCATCGTCATATAGCGAATCTGATGACGAATTTAAACTCAATAGAAATATTAATACAATTGTTAGGGCTAATATTTTGGGCTTGTTATTATCGGACACATGCTACTCTTTATTGTTCATATATATATTTCTAACCTTCTTTCTCATCCAACTCTTGTGAATCATAACCTCCAAACTAACTCATCTAACTCTCGGCCGTTGAATGCCAATGGCTAATAAACGCATTTCTTGGATAATGCCGGCATTCAAACTATAT
>DUCL01000054.1 GCA_012959845.1 Candidatus Poseidoniales archaeon | reverse complement strand
ATTTCAGGCATATCTGGCATTGCAGCATCTGCTTTTGCCCATAGGACATCATCAATACGAAGTATAGAAACTGCCGCCTCAGTAGCACCGCTAATCGCTTGGCGAGTAATCCGTAGAGGTTCAAGAATACCATCGTCAACCATATTTGTTGATTTTCTTGTGTTTACATTCAATCCGAAATAATGAGATATATCCTCGCTAGCGTTGCTTTGCGCTGCAACAATTTCCAGTAGAGTGTTGATTGGATCTAATCCTGCATTTTCTGCGAGCACTCTTGGAACAATCTCCAATGCATCAGCAAAGGCTTCTATCGCCAATTGTTCCCTTCCAGGAATAGTTTCTCCATATCTTCTCAATCTTCTAGCCAAGGCAACGTGAGTAGCGCCTCCTCCAGCCAACAGCAAAGGCTCTTCTAGTAATTGACAAGCAACTCCAAGAGCATCTCCAAAACATCTCTCAACTTCACCTAATACATCTATTGTAGAGCCCCGAGCAATGAAAGTTGCACCACCTTCTTCGGTTTCAACAATCCAGTGTGACACACTATTCCACATTTCATTCCTAGATTCAATAAATGCACCTAAATCTTGAACAGTCGCATGTTTTACATCATGAACTAATGTTGCACCGCAACCCCTAGCAAGTAAATCTAAATCATCTCTTGCAACTCTTCTAAATGCTTGAATACCAACATCATTTAGCGCTGAACGAATATCATCATCAATTCCTTCTCTACAGGCAAATAAAGTGACACCAATAGATTGCAGATGTTTGACTTGTTGCATTAATATTTCGACTTCCATATCTCTAAAGGATTGAAGAACACCGGTTGAAGTTACATTTAATTTCATCTCTGATGCCATAGCACGTCTTTCAATTCCGCCATTTATTAGCAGAACTTTACCAGCACCAATTTTTTTCGGCATCGCTTCAAGGATACGTTTCTTTGCCAATACCAATCCCGTTACCAATTGAGAATCAGTAACTACACCGCCACTTTGTGAAAGCACCTTGACCCTTGTAGGGTCAGCGATAGTAACGCCAGATTGAGTTTCTGCAATTATTTCAGCAGCTTCAACAGATAATCGGGCTAAATGCATGCGCATCGCTTCATGTCCTTTACCTGCGAGTGAGGTTTGAGTTGCAACTAAATAGTCATCCTTTACTGCATCTATTGTGAATGAAAGAAGTTCCTTGCGACAAAATTCTTCAGCCATACGATAGCCGCGTGCAATCATTGAGGGATGTACTCCTTGAGTTACCAAATGCCATGCATTATTCAACATTTCAGCACTGATTAACACCGTTGTAGTAGTGCCGTCTCTGGCGATTTTATCTTGTACGGATGAGGCATTGATTAGCATTTTTGCTACGGGATGCTCAACTTTTGCAGTCTCAAGAACAGTGACTCCATCATTTGTCGTCAAAGTTCGTCCTGAATCATCAATTAACAATTTGTCAAGGCCTCGAGGGCCAAGGGTTGAACGAATAGCCCCAGATAATGCCAGTGCAGCTTGTATGTTTTTGCGAAGAGCATCGCGACCGGTAGTTCTCTCAGTATCGGAGAGGATTGACGCATCGCTCATAGACAAGCCACCAATCACTCATCAATAAGCCAAACGCTTTCAATATCACTAACAATAGTAAGGTAAATCTCATTTAGATTCAGTCTTCATCAACCACTTCAAAATCAGCATCGACGACACTATCTTCACCAGCGACGTTGATTTCACCGTCGTCAGAATCGGAATTGCCTTCTTGTTCAGCCATTTCAGCAGCAGCAGCTTCGTATAACTTTGAGGAAACTGCATGCATTGCTTCTTCAACTTCCTTTACTTTGGTCTGGATGGATGCTTCATCAACATCTTCTAGATCTAGAGGCTTACCATCTTCATCTTGAACCATCTTCTCAAGTTCATCCAATAGTGACTTTACAGGGTCGACATCAGCATCATCTAATTTTTCAGCATTTTCTTCCAAAGTTCGACGAGTTTGGTATACTACTTGGTCTGCCATATTGCGCAGTTCAACTTTGGCCTTGCGAGTTTTATCTTCTTCAGCGAATTTTTCAGCCTCTTCAATCTTAGCCTGGATTTCATCTTCAGATAGTGAAGTATCGGATTCAATAGTAACGGATTGTTCCTTACCAGTTCCCATATCCTTTGCACTAACATTAACGATTCCATTTGCATCTATGTCAAAAGTAACTTCAATTTGAGGAACGCCACGAGGAGCAGCAGGAATGCCACCGAGGTGGAATTGTCCAAGTGTGATGTTGTCCTTTGCGAATTCACGCTCACCTTGCAATACATGTATTTCTACAGCAGGTTGATTATCGGATGCGGTAGAATATATTTCTGAACGGCGAGAAGGAATTGTTGTATTGCGTTCAATCATTGTGGTCATTACACCACCTAGAGTTTCAATTCCAAGCGTTAGAGGGGTGACATCGAGTAGTAATATGTCCGAAACGCCTTCATCACCTGCAATGATTCCTGCTTGAATAGCAGCACCCATAGCAACAGCCTCATCAGGATTAATTCCCTTGTATGGCTCTTTTCCGGCTTCCTTTTCTACCGCAGTCTGAACTGCAGGTACTCGAGTTGAACCGCCAACAAGAATTACTTTGTCAATATCTCCTTTCTTGACACCAGCATCTTTCATAGCTTGGCGAGTAGGGCGCATTGTTTTCTCAATCAATTTAGAAATTAAATCTTCAAACTTTGCACGGGATAATGAAATGTCCAAATGTTCTGGCTGACCATCCTTCATTGTGATAAATGGCAGATTTATTTGAGTAGTCTTTGTTCCAGAAAGTTCAATCTTTGCCTTTTCAGCAGCCTCTTTGAGACGTGACAGTGCTTGAACATCTTTGCCCAAGTCAATTCCAGTTGATTTCTTGAATTCACTGACCAACCAGTCAATAACCAAATCATCAAAGTCATCGCCACCAAGTTTGTTATTTCCAGCGGTTGCCTTAACTTCAATTTGTGGCTGTCCATCAACTTCGTATATATCAAGTATTGACACATCGAAAGTTCCACCACCAAGATCGTAGACCAGAATAGTTGCTTCATCCCCTTTGTCTACTCCATAGGCTAATGCAGCAGCGGTAGGTTCGTTGATAATCCTTAGAACTTCTAGGCCAGCGATTCTACCTGCGTCCTTCGTTGCCTTTCTTTGAGCATCGGTAAAGTATGCTGGGCATGTGATGACCGCTTGCTTTACTTCAGAACCCAAATATGCTTCAGCGTCAGCCTTCAACTTCTGTAATATAAATGCAGATATCTCTTGAGGAGTGTACTCCGAATCATCAATCTTTGTTGACCATTCAGTTCCCATATGCCTCTTTACCGAGAGAATTGTACGCTCAGGATTTGTCACTGCTTGGCGTTTTGCGGTAACTCCGATAAGTCGTTCTGAACCGTCTTTTGCAAATGCAACAACCGAGGGAGTCGTTCGTGCACCTTCCGCATTTGGGATGATGACGGGGTCACCATTTTCTATTGTTGCAACACAGCTATTTGTAGTTCCTAAATCTATTCCGATTACTTTATTCATTTTTTCCACTTCCTTGTTTATTATTCAATTTTTGTTTATTTTAATAATCAGAATATTGGTATTCCACCATCATCATCTTCATCATCATCTTCATTATCATCCGCTAAATCAATACTGATATTTTCGGATAAAGGAGTTTCATCATCATATTCTTCATCTTCTAAATCGACAGCATTTTCAATTGGTTCTGCGGCTGAACCCTGAGGGGTTAATTTCAGAGTAATATCCAAAATTCCATTATTTAGGCTGAAATCAACCACATCTTCACATTGATGTGGTAGGGCAATTCTTGCCAATGGATGTGACTGGTTATCCTTGAGAACTTCAATTTGCTGTCCACCTTTGACCAGTGATAATTCAACTTGGTCTTGTTCGACATCACCACGTAATGAAAAGTCAATTGTAACACTCATATTCCACCCGTCTAAGTAAATATCATCGGTTGGCAGATCGATGATTTTGTCATCTTTCTTTTCAGGGGTAGGGGTAGGAATTTCTACCGCAGCATCAACTTCTACTGCCATGCCCATGTTTTTCAAAATGTCAGCAAGGTCTTCACCCTTTGCGAACATTTTGGCCAGATTGGACAAATCAAAATTAAAATTAACTTCACCTTTTGCAATCTTTTCAGCATCGATGCCCATTTCTTCAAATTGGCCACGGAATTGTTCCATCAATTTGCGCAGTTGGTCTTTATCGATTGGCATACCCATATTTCGGAACATTTCCGACATCTGCTCAATCAATTTTTCTTCCCAATCTTCGCCATCTGACATCTTCGCCACCACTACTTAACCATCGGTTACATAGTGGCCTACCTGCAACCCTATATGAACTCAACGATTATTTCGATTTTCGTTTACAACAATAATCGCATCAGTGATAGAATACTAATGCCACATTTCAAGGCTAAATTAGCCACTTTACATCATTTCATGGCCAACTACTAGCAATATGATGGTGATAACTAACAAAGCTCTTTGAGTGTGCAGTGCTCTTGCTCTCTTCTTGATTGCTTTAGGTGGCCACTTCCACATTATCAATCCTCCAAGAACTGACATTGCTAGCATTCCAAACCAGCCAGCCCAAGCAGCAGAACTTTCCCAATCTGGCATTTGAGAACCGATTCCATGAACTAATCCAACTATGGTTGCAGCAGTACCGGCAGCGATATGGACTCTCAACATCCATTTATTGAATCTCAATAATTTCTTTTTAGCAGCCTTGACGTCAGTAATCCCCCAACTATCTGCATTATTTATTATTCCCGATTTTTGCAACCAGATGTGCAATGGCTTCCAGGCGATTAGAACGATGGTTGCTATTAATAATGATTTAGCGATATCACCTAAATCTTCGCTGAATTCTTCAAAACCATCTTCCTCATCTTCATCATCCTCATCATAGGCGCTTGCTATGGGTGCTAATAATATGAATAACGCGAATAGAATCAATAGCATCTTGGATAATTGAATCATTTTTTCCCCTGCTGATAGTATTGTTCACTTTGAGCCCAACAACGTAAAGAAGTTATTGAACACTAGAATTTCACTGTGTAATTAAGTGGTAAAGAGTTCTAACATGAACCCCAGATGCTCCATGTCCAACCATATCGTTAGTTTTTGCACCCCAAAAGGTTCCTGCAATATCCATGTGAGCCCAAGGAATTTGTTCCGCGTCTTCTCCTTCTCCACGCTTAGGTACGAATTGTTTCAAGAAAGCGGCAGCAGTATTTGCTCCACCCCAACGACCAGCACCGAGGTTGCGAGTATCTGCAATCTTTGAATCGGTAATCTCTTTTTCGAATGCTGGTAATAGTGGCATTGGCCAAGCAAGTTCATCAACAGCATTTCCAGCCTCATGGATACTTGTTCGGAAATCATCATCATTTGACCATAATCCAGTTGCTTCATGACCGAGAGCCACAACACAGGCACCGGTTAGAGTTGCGAAATCAATGATATATTCAGGATCGTAATCTCCAGCCTTCCATAATCCATCAGCAAGAACCAAACGTCCTTCAGCATCGGTATTCAACACTTCAATGGTTTTTCCAGAAAGAGTTTTGATAACATCACCCGGTCGTTGAGCATTGGAAGAAGGCATATTTTCTGCCATACATGTGATTCCAATGACTTTACCAGAGTGTCCTGTAGAAGCAAGCGCTTCCATCATTCCGAATACAGTAGCAGAACCACCCATGTCGTACTTCATTTCATCCATATTCTGTCCTGGCTTCAATGAGATACCGCCGGTGTCGAATGTAATTCCTTTTCCAACGATAACAGGACAGCGTCCTTCAAGGTGCTC
>DUCL01000053.1 GCA_012959845.1 Candidatus Poseidoniales archaeon | reverse complement strand
AATGTTGCCTGTTGAAGTTCAGAATTCTCTTTGTGAGTGATAGGTTGGAATGTCTCATCAAGCGCCTTTCTTTGCCTCATGTCATGTTCTTGAATTGACCTTGAAAGGTGCTTCTCAGGTTGTGCATCGATAGTAAGTTGCGGAAGGTTAGGAGAATCTTTCACAACTTGAATTGCAGCATTTGCTTGCATAGTATGCTTTCTATTGAATATTGGAGGGAGTTTATTTTTCTTAATTGACTTCCTGATAATATTGGCTTTTCTCGGTCCAGTTGATTTTACTGGGGTAATTTCAACTGGAACTTGCTCAATCACCTCAACCGTTAGAGCATGCTCAACATCTACCTCTATTACAGGCTCTTGAGCGTTTGGTTGCTGTTGAAGAGAGATGCCACCCTCTTCAGCCGTTTCTGCACTATGGAATGTTGGAGTCCAATCATCACTCGGCCCTTGAGCAATAGGTGCCGATTCTGTTTGTGATGCTTGTAATTGCGTTTGTTCTACAATTTCTGAATCCTCAGCCCAATCTTGCATCATAGCAGATAGATTTCCAGTAGCATCGCTCATCTCTTGAATGTTCAATGATTCCGCGCCCCCAGACATCCCATGCATGGAATCTGCTGAGTCCATTTCTGAAGCATTATCATTTCCAAGTACTTTTTCCAGTTGCGATTCAACCCACAGAACTTCATCTTCACTAGGAATAGCACAAATCGGATGGTCGAGTAATAATTCATCTTCCATCAACCAATGTTCCATAGTTTCTGGTTTTATTTCATCTAATTCCCGAGTTAATAATTGCCGCTTTGTCAATTCAAATGCAGACAAATCTGCAGTGGTTAACAACAGGTGATCTTCTAATTTCACTCCGTCGCAAATATCTCTAATCATCCCAATCATTCGGTCATCACCATGTATGCCGGCTAAATATTCCAACCCTTCAAAGGCGATAACTGCTCTTAAATTACCCCACAAAAAGGCATCTATTTTCATTCTAATACTTTCCAATGAGGGGTCAAGAGAATTCTCCGTCTCCGCATTGCTTAACCATGAACATGATTCTATTGGCAAATCATATTTGACATTTAATTCTTCCACTTCGTGGCGAGAGATTACTAGAACTGGTCTTCCGTGGTTCGCCAAATAACTCGTCAATTGGAATAGTTTAGCAGGGTCGTTGCTATCAAAGATTAATCCTTGTCCAGGGTTCAACATTTCAACAATGCCACCATGTCTCTCCAGCATCGCCTTACTTTTTTGACGAATGAATTCAGGGACATCAACCGATGGTTCTAATTCCGGAAGTCTTTCCTCACGTTTCCATGTTGATTTTAGGATTCGTGTTTTTGTCCACCATTCTCCATCTCCTTCACGGTGGTTGGATATATGTTCGGCATCGAGGTTGAGCGCTGCTGCTGGGAATAATTTAGCAATTACATCAACATCTTCTATTCCAAGTTCGTGAAGTGAGATTGTAGCATCAAGTGCACAACAATCGCTCTCAATTTCTAGTAGTGCTTCTAATCCAGTCAGAAGAACATCAGCTTCATGCAGTGCAATAATCGGTCTACCTTCTCTTAGAACGATTTGACTGACCCTTGGCATAATTCCCTTTGGACGACGTTCAATTCGGATGTGACCAGAACGGCCAAGTCGGGCCATATCATTGGTCAGACGAGCCAATGCATCAACACCGCCACGGCGTGCTTCAACAATTTCTCCCTGTGGTAATTCGACCAATGTTATCCACCCCGTAGGGGTGAACTCGCCCTTACCATTATTGAAGGGTGCGGATGAAAGCGATGCTTCAATGAAGTTTTACGCAACCAATTGCAATTGCCGTGATTAGTTTTTTATTGCAATAATTGGTTGTAGCGTATATGTTTTCCACTCATAACCTTCAAATGGAATTAGATAATGAGTTAGAGTGATGGCTTCAGATTCATTTAAGGAGCCACCTTCGACAACTAAAGTATACTTTGAAACGATGATAGCAAGACAGTTGTATCTTGATATTTCAAAAAAGCCAAAATTGGCGGTAATTAGCGGCCTAATATTTTGTATTATTTTCTTGCTATCGACACCAGATAATCTTGAAAAAACAGCAATGGTGATGATGATATTTTTAGCGATTTCTTTTTCCTTAAAATCGTTCGTTGATAAGGATAGAAACATTCCCTTCGCAGTAAATTTCAATCATCCCCTAATGAGTGATGAACCGATGGGCGAGGCTCAAGTTTTTGTTTGGTTAATGGGAGACAATAAATGGGTATTATTGCAAGAATCCAGAGTCAGATTAATTGAGAATACTCTACTTGGTGGATTTGACCTAGTATATGATGATGAAGACTATACAAGAATCGGTCATTTCACATCGGCGCGCAAAATCACTGGAAAAATCACGCGCTCAATGATGCTACTAAATCAGGCGATTGTATTAGCAAAATTATCGAATGAAGAGGACGCTGTAGAATCGAGTATTGCAGATGATAGTGAAAGGAGAATAAGAGAGAAACAAGAGAGTGAATTACTACAAAGGTCTTGGTTAGAAGATGAACAAGAGATTGAAATTGAGGGCCCTTTGGCGAAGTTTCTTAGCAGGGAGTAAACAGTATAATTGCATACTTCGCTCACCTCTACATTGAAAGGCCTAATATTAGGCCAGTAGTTTAATGAGCACCTCTTCAATCTGGGAAGAACGCCTCAAATCGCTTGACGCAAGCGAACGAGATACTCTGTTGGGTACTTCGCTTTCGCGTCGTTTTACAAAATTACCGTTGTGGCTATCCCATCCTGCTAATATCGGTGGTTTTTATGGAGTCTTAGTTTCGTTGGCAATAATCCTCCCATACAAATTTTCTCAACCCGATTCGGCATGGATTAGCGGATGGTTATTCCATTCAGCATTGTTGATTGCCGCGTGCCTATTACTCGGATTGGCTTCGACTATATTGGTTGGAATTTTCAAGAGATTTCCGATACCACCGCCGCGTGGAATTCTCTATCCGATGCCGTTCATTGGATTTGCATTGTTAACAATAGACCGAGCTGATATTATGCAAATCCCATCGATTATATCATGGTTCTTGCTATTATTGCCTGGGCCGATGTATGTGCATCTTTCTTGGGCTCCAAGGTGGAGATTACTATGCATGATAGAAGATGGAAAAGATCCATTCGCCGGCATGAATCATATTGAAGATGAACCCAAACATGCAGAATCTATGGTTGGCCAAGATACAGAAATGTTAGAAGTAGTTGACACATTTGATGAAGAGTAAAACTCTCAATTCAATTCAATGGTAACTTCTGCACCATCTTCAATGTTGAAAAACTCACGTAAAAATGTTCCAGAAATTATTTCGATAACATCAATGTGTCGAGTTAAATCTGGAATTAGAATGGCACATTGCACGAAACTATCCAAATGGGATATTTTTGCTTTGAAAGCAGTTGCTCCTCCAAATGAAACACCATCTCGTAAGAATCCGCGAATCCTTGTAGAATTGATTTTGCTAACATCTATTGTTTTTGCAACTTCTAATGCAGTTTTATCTGCATCAAGAGTATCTATTCCCGCTTTATTTCTCAAAGCGATATATTTTGCTAAGACATCTCCTTCTACTGTGATATTTAGAGTTCCAGGCCAAGCGGTATGTCCAAGAAAACCCCTAAATTGCTCTTGATAATGCTGTTGAGACATGAAAATATGGGCTCGGCCTAGGCCACTACTAACAGTACCAGAGAGCAGCATTAGTACGGCCAAGCCAACTCCCTTTTTGAGTTTAGGGATAAAGTGGCAACAAGAAAGAACATGAAGGGCCGTCAAGTTCGTATGTATGAGGGGAACTAGATGCCAGGTGATATGTCATGGATGAAAGACCGGTTTGATGAATTAAATGAGAATTCATTATTATGGGAGCCGCCAACTTTGCAAGGTGCAAATATCCCTCGCTGTCAAATAGATGGAAAGCCTACAATAATGCTCTCTGCAAATAATTATTTGAATTTAACAACCCATCCTAAAGTTGTCCAAGCAATGCTTGATGCAACAAAGAAATATGGTGCAGGAAGTGGTTCAGTTCGGGCAATTGCCGGAACAATGGATATTCATTTAGAAGCAGAAAGAAAAGTTGCTGAGTTCAAAGGAGTTGAATCAGCATTGATTTATTCTGCAGGTTATACTGCAAATGTGGGATTAATTCCAACTCTTGTCACTGGGCCTAACGACGTAATCATTTCAGATTCTCTAAATCATGGGTCAATCATTGATGGAGTTCGTTTAACAAAAGCAGCAAGAGGCGTCTATGCCCACAATGATATGGGGGAATTAGAAGCAGTATTGAAATCACACCAAGATTCAGTTCGTAAATTAATTATTACAGATGGAGTATTTTCAATGGATGGAGACATCTCACCTCTTGATGAAGTAAATGCATTGGCGGAAGAATATGGGGCGATGGTCTATGTTGATGATTGCCATGGTGAAGGTGTACTTGGCGATACAGGTGCCGGAATTGTAGATCATTTCAAGTTGCAAGGTAAAGTCGACTTTGAAATTGGTTCATTTTCAAAAGCACTTGGAGTGCAGGGGGGAATAGTTGCTGGTAGTGAAATGACTAGAACACATGCACTCAATCATTCACGTTCATGGCTCCTTTCTGGCTCGCAACCTCCTGGCGTTGCTGCCGCACAAAAAGCAGCGGTTGAAGTATTGATGAGTGAGCCTCAACACCATGCGAAGTTATGGGAGAATACTCATTATTTCCGCAAGGAATTGCAATCACTCGGTTTTGATACTGGTCTGTCAACAACACCGATTATTCCAGTAATGTGTGGTGAATCTAGTGTTGCAAAGGCTATGACCAATGCACTTGGCAAAGAAGGCGTGATGGCGGGAGCAATAGTATTCCCAATGGTTGCACGTGATAAAGCAAGAATTAGAACTCAAATGTCTTCAGGTTTGTCGAGAGATGACTTAGATGAAGTATTGCGCTTATTCGAAAAAGTAGGTCCAACATTAGACTTAATTTAACTCAAGATTCATTGTGATGGGTTATCGGTAATTCACCGATTGCCGCCCATTCGTTGTAAAGTAGAGATTTCATTTCATGCTCTGCTGCTAATCTCCAACGTTTTCGCATCGTTCTCTCAGCAACTCTCCCTTCAGGTACTGGAGTAAAATGGGGCTCTGAGACTGACTCGGGCAGAGGTAATTGTTGCCAACTAACACCCCACAAAATCAACCATTCAGGCGGTGCTACGCCAAAATCAACTGCAATTTCCGGCTTTTCAATTGCCTGTTTGACCTGTTCAATTGTCAAATCACCTATTGACATTTTGAATATTGCATTTGCCGTTCTTCGAACTTGATTCCATAGGAAAGCCAAGCCAACAATCTCAAAACCTACTACTCTATTATCCACAATCCACGGAGTACAAGACAGTATAGTTCGTTTTGGCTCCTTTCCTTCCTCTAATCGGGCGAAGTTAGAAGCATCGTATGTGCCTGTGAATAAGTTACAATATTCGCTAAACACTTGGCCTGGATATTTCCAGAATTCAATTCCTTCAATTCTATATCGATAAACGCGGTATTGTGCAATTCTAGGATTCCAATCTTCAGCAACTTGCATTACATCAAGAAATGAGATTCCTTCACATAATCTATCATCGATTGCGCGAATCATCTTCTTTGCACCCAATGATTCCCATAGGCTTTTTTCAATGGTAACTACGCCACCATTTACCCTTACATTTACTCCCGCATCAGTACGGCTTGATAACACCAAGTTATGCTCTGTGCTATTATTGTCAATCCACTTATGGCTTTGAAATACGCGTATTAATTCACCTTGTACAGTCTTGACATCCGGTTGAATTTGGCTGCCATGGAATCCACTGCCTAAGTATCCAATTCTAAAGGCGAGCTTTACAGTCTCGCCGGTCAAATTCACACCTCAAAGTTCACGTGTCAGCATTTCTACAGCTTCATCCTTG
>DUCL01000052.1 GCA_012959845.1 Candidatus Poseidoniales archaeon | reverse complement strand
CAATTGAAAATACTCCTCAATTGCCTATTGAAAATACCCCTCAACCGATACAATCTGTTGAACCTACAACTATGCCGATGGCAACAGCAGATGCACCTGTGACTGGACAAACTCGAATGGAAACCGCTTGGGGTTCAAGTGAAGGTGATGAAGACTATTCTGAAATGGCCTCGGTTGGTCAAACAGGTTCTGGAGAAATATTTCAGCAAAATTATGAACCATGGAGGGGTGAATTGAATCCAAGATGGATGCGTAATTGGGCAATCTTACGACACCATGTTCTAGGAATTGTTAAGAAAGGTCACCGTCCATGGGGAGTTCCAACAAAAATATTCCTAGTTCTCGTATTCTTTGCATCTCTATCAGATGCAGGTCTTACTTTGCTGGCATCGCTAATTGGTGAGTCCGAATTTCATTCTATGTGGGGCGTCAACAAGGATAATCTCTATGGCCATGTACTCGGGTTTTTTCCTCGTAATGTGATGTATTATCCAATCGTCGCAGCACTATTGGTTGGGGGCGTTATTTCTGAAGACCGAATTCATGGAACTTCTGCATTATATTTTTCAAGACCGATAAATCGATTTGATTATGTTGGAATGAAGTATGCATCCGTTGCAATTATTCAGGCAGTAATTATTATCTTCACTCTATTTTTATATTATCTCACAGAAATAATGGCATTTGGAAGGGGTTGGGCGTGGATAATTGATACATTCCCATTATTCCTCGGTGCGTTGGTTGGAGGAGTTCTATTAATCATAACCTATACCAGTATTGGCCTAGCACTATCTAGTGTTTCAAAAGGAAAATTCTTCCCTGGAATTGGGTTGTTAGCAATAATTTTGGGAACAAAAACTTTAGCGATAATCGTTAAGAATTTATTTGATAGAGAGATACTCTACTTACTATCCCCTTACGACTGCTTGGCACATGTTGGCCAAGCATTAGTTAGCACACAGCCAACCTACGACCAATATTCTTGGACTTGGTCTCTCGCATCACTAATCGTGATGAATGCTATCGCGTTGTATGTGTTGAGTAGTCGCGTTTCATCGATGGAGGTGACTAGAGAATGATGCCGGACCTTCAGCAGGTTGGACCGGCTCAGACTCAGCAGTGGGCGCCAGAAGTTAATGTCCCTGTAGTGTTGCTAGAGAATGTCTCAAAAACATATGGAAAAATTCACGCATTATCTGAAATAACTCTAGCATTATCCGGGGGCGTCACAGGAATATTGGGGATGAATGGTGCAGGGAAATCAACACTGTTTAATCTGCTAATGGGGAAATTAAAACCCTCGAGTGGAAGTATAAAATTATTCGGAACCGACCCGTGGAAAAACCCTGCACCTTATGCAAGAATTGGTTTCGTGCCTGAGCATGAAAAAATGCATGATTGGATGACTGCGCATGGTTTTGTTTCATTATTTGCTCGATTAAACGGATTGACACGGCAAGAAGCAAAGATAGAAGCTGATAGAGTATTGGACTTTGTTGGATTGGCGGATGTTGCTCACAAACAAATCGGACGCTATTCAAAAGGAATGCGACAGAGAGTGAAAATCGCTCATGCATTGGTAAATGATCCGGACTTAATCGTATTGGATGAACCGCTACAAGGTTGTGACCCCCTTGCAAGAACAACGATAATGAATGTCATTCGAGAATTAGGAAAAATGGGTCGTACCGTTTTGGTTAGTAGCCATATTCTGCATGAGATTGAGCGAATAACTGAGCAGATTGTCATTCTTCATAATGGTCGTTTGCTGGCATTAGGAAACCTTCATGCCATTAGAGAGAAAATGGACAATATTCCGCATACAATTAGTATTGGCTGCGAAAATCCAAAAGAATTAGCCAAGGATGTCATCAACAATGATGCTGTATTTGGTATTAGTTTCCCTAGTGGAGACAATCTACAAATTCAGACCCATAATCTAAACGAAGTCCATAGAGTATTGCCTTCGTTAATTGTTGATAATGGCCATGTAGTGAATTCAATTGATAACCCTGATGATGATTTGGAATCGATATTGAAATACCTAACTGGAGGTTTAGCCTAATGATGGTGCCTCCGAAAAAAGATAATGTCTTTAGGGCTTTGGACAGAAAACTAGGCGCAGTTGCAGAATTTACTATGAGGCAATACCGTACTAAATTATCCACTTGGGTAGTATTGGGTGTAGGATTTATTGCAATCGCTATTATTGTGTTATTCTATGTTGATTCTATGCAACAAGAAATTGAAGCAATTGATAATGATGGAGATTCAATGGATTGGGATGGAGATGGATATCCTACTGGCCAAGAACGAATATACGGCACTGACCCCGGTAATCCAGACTCACATCCTGGTACATTCTCGCCACCAATTGCTCCCGACCCTCCTGAAAAATGGATAAATGAAGATGATTTTGATTGGGATTTATCAGCAACGGGTGATACGACTGTTGGTTATGACGATGATGGAGATTGTAGACTTGCGGATACAACTGAAAGCCAAAAAGACAGGAATAGAAATAATGTTAATTGTGATATTATTCTAGACTATTCTGAAATGAGTGGGAGATGGTTACAACCACAAAGTGATGGTTTCGTTGACGAAGACCCCGATGAAGAAAAATATTCCAGAGAGGCGATTCATCGCGCCTTTTTACTAGCAATTGGAAAAATGGGATTCGTCTTCTTATTGGGGATTTTCCTACCGTTATTCTTAGCAACTGGTTTGATTCGCGAGGAGATGGATAACTCAACTATGCACTTCATGCTTGCAAAACCTATTGCGAGACGTGATATTTTCCTCGGTAGAATAGTTGGATATTTGGGTATTGTTTGGCCGTATATCATTGCGATGGGGATTCTAGTTGGCCTAATTTCAGGATTTGCTGGCCCGGGTGATGGATTGTTCAGGTTTGCAGACCTTGGGATATGGATGGCAATAATTTTTGCAACTATGTTGGCAACGTTGGTTTATGGAATGTTGTTTTGTGCTCTTGGAACTCTGTGGAAACATGGCATTGTATTGGCACTACCATTTGCTGCTTGGGAATTGGGAATGGCAATAGTCTCTTTTAACGCACCTGCAGCATCAATCCTTCGCTTTTCGGTAATTGGCTGGTCTCTAAATATCATTGATGCTGCGGCTTTGATAGTATGGCCGAATTTGAGTCTATTCATTGAAATGGGGCAATGGGGTGGAGGATATGCTGGTGATTATTGGGGTAGCCAACTTGAGGGGGCAGATGCCCTGAGTGCTTTCGCATCTGATACTGGATTAGGAATTGGTCCCCTAGCTACAATTGCTGTTTCCACTGTTGTGTTGTTATTCCAAGCATTAGTTCTGTGGATAGTAGGTTCTGCAATATTCAAAGGGAAGGAAATTGAATGAGTCAAGATATGGCCACCTTTAGTGGCGATTTATCACGTATGTGGAATTTGCAAGAAAGACCATCATTGCATCATCTCACTTGGGATTGGTGGTGGTGGCTGGTAATGCTAGAGGATAAAGAAGGCAATCCAAGTGGCAAACAACTGATGGTTTTATGGTCGACAAAAGATAATGCAATCGTCGATGTTAATGGGAGTCCATGGACTCCAAAGGGGAGACCTGGCATTGATGAGGATGGAGGCACTGCATTGGACGGCATGGTTTGTGCATGGTGGTTTGATGGAAAAACGATGCATGAACCAATTATCAAAAGGATTTGCAAAATGATAGCAATACCTGATAGCCATCCACAGTGGCCTCTAGTGGATTCTGAGAAAACTGGACTAGGCGGAGGTGCTGTTATTCCTTTATTGGGCGATGATCTTTCGATGGGATTGAAATCAGACCTTAGTGAATTTTGGATTAATTTAGTCAGTGACAAAGAAATGAGAGGGGAAAATGTCCCTACAAATTTCAAATTAAAATTAACCCCATGGAATCAAGCCATGTCCACTGCTAGGAGAGCAAGCGCTACTTATGCTGCTAATATGGGATATGATATTCTTCGCCTACACGGTACTAAAGCATCGGGAACATTGGATGGCGAACAAGTATCTGGAACTGCATATTTCCAAAAAGTGTGTGTTCAAGCACCTTCCATACCTTGGTATTGGGGAGTCTTGCATTTATCTGATGGCTCGTACATTGATTGGTTCATCCCCCATGCATCATTAACTCTAAGCGCGAGAGATAACCGGCCATGGAAAAAAAGAGATGCGGGCCATATTGCACTAAGTCAGGGTGGATTATTTCATGATGCAAAGAATAAGCGAACTGAGAAATTTGCAAAAGTAACTGTCACAAAGATTGCCGGAAATGAATGTGAAGGTGAACATGCACATTTCCCTGGAGCTCCACTGCCTATTTTTGAGATTCATATGCATAATGGCAGAACTGATATCAAATTGCAAGTTGAAGCAATAGAAAGAGCCAATTGGACTTTTGACCAGCCAACTAGAGGGGGTTTGCAGTCACACTTAACCTATAACGAATATCCACTTAAATTGAATAAGATGATCGTTCAAGATGAAAATGGAATTAGAACCGAGGCTGAATACGAGTGGGCGAGAGGAAATGCTGAACATTCTTGGGGCTTACTTCACTGAATAATGAGCAAAAATGGCAAAAGGTTCATGGCTACCAGCATACCAACATAACATAGAGGCGTTTCTATGACGGAAGAAGAAGTGGTGGATGAAGTTATTGAGGACTTGAATGAAGAAGTCGCTGATGTCGAAAAAACAAGTACTGAAAGTAGTGCTGATGCTAAGCAGAAAAAATTGGAAAACAAATTTAGAACAATCGAAGGAGAGGAAATCTTACTGACAAAGCAACCGAGTGCTTTTGCATTCATTGGCATGTATGTTTTGGGTATGATAGTACTTGGAGTGCACTTACTGTTTGACCATGCCGGCTCACTTACTGATGGCGATTCAAGCGGAATGATGAAATTAGTTGTTGTAATAATTGATATAAGTGGTGGAGAAACATTACCTTTCGGATTTGTATTCGTAATGCTTGCAATTGCATGGATAAACCGAATGATGAATATGTCTACTTCCAGTGGATGGGTTACTACTTGGCTACTACTTGCCACATTTGCACCAATAATTATCCAAATAGACGATATTTTAGAGTGGGTCACTGGTATTTTCATGGATGATCCGATTGGTGGATTTTTGCCAGGTTTCATTAGTTATAATTACACACTCTTTGGAATAGTTTTTGCATCTATGTTTTGGGGATTAACATATTATTATCAAAAGAGTTTCAACTATGCCGTTACTTCTGATGCTGTTATTTTCCAACACCAATTCTTGTTATCTCATTCAAGGAGAAGAATTCTTTACGATAGAATCTCTGAGGTAATGGAAGAAAGAAAGCCAGTAGGGGTTTTATTAGGATTTTCAACTATTACAATTCTAACAGACACCGGAGTTGGCCTTGCAGAAGAAACTATTGGAATTGGCGGGGGCGCGGTATTACCGGGTACTGCCGAGAATTCATCCGATTCAGCAACTACTGCAACAGGAAAGTCTTGGATTCGTAGTATTGTTGGACTACTCTCATACCAACGAACTGTTACTAAAGTAATGGCAGACCCGAAGAACTGTTTCTATTCTATCCGTAATTATGAAAATACAAAGTTATTGATTGATGAAATGCACAAAAAGCACTCTTCGTCAAGCCTACTATCTGATTTAAAAGATTCATTAACTCAGTCAAAGGCAGAATAATTACCAGCCGTTAAGAGCGAGTCATTGAAGAACCTAAAGCCCTCCACATGGCTTATTGGAGATGCTATTATGAGTGATGAATTATTACAAACTGCCATTGATTTGTTCAATCAAGGAGATATTGATGGTGCTATTGAATACCTTGATTCTAAGTTATCCGGTAATTCGGACAGTGCACGAATGCATCATATGTATGCTGAATTTGCAAACATGAAAAATTCAGAGGCACAGGAAGATGTAGTTCCTGGTCGTAAAATCATGATGATGTACAAAAAAGCAATGGAACTCGATGAAGAGAATATGGA
>DUCL01000051.1:3019-6033 GCA_012959845.1 Candidatus Poseidoniales archaeon | reverse complement strand
GTTGAGGTTCCAAATGCGTTAACGCAATCATCAAGGTTATCTTGTATTCCGTCAAAATCCGCATCCTGTGTCAAATTCACAAGGGTAGTATCAAGGTTGAGTGCTAAAGCAAAATGCTGCGGTCCAGTAGGAACATTTGTTCCATTAACATGAACTTCCCATGTACCTTGAGCCGGAGATGCGAATGTCAATCCAAGCAAATTATCAATATTGTTTGAGAGGTTGGTCCAAGTTCCACTTGGGTCCTTTACTGCTAAATCAAGGTTATTAACAAGATTTGTACTTGCAGAAGGTGTACTAGCAGGGTCTGTCCAAGACAGTGCTACTTGCAAATCAGGTGAAGAAGACGGAACAGAGAAACTCCAACCACGTTCATCGGATGTCGATACGGAGTCACCGTCAATCCAAGTGGTATTCATCGCACTACGTAGGTCAACCATGCCCCAGCCTTCATGATTATTCGGAGCAGTTTCACCAGCACCATTTGTAGATGAACCATATTGTCCAGTCATATCACGTGCGCTAGCAGTAAATATCGCTTTCACCAAAGATGAATTTGGGTCTGAATGTCCTTCATTATCAATTAAATGTTGAATGATTAGAGCTGCTGCCCCTGCAGTCAAAGGGCAAGACATACTCGTTCCACCCATGTATGTATAATTTGAATTTGTAGAATATGCCAACCATCCCGTAGCAGTAGTTGAACGAGATTTTGTTGAAAGAATAAAGGTTCCAGGTGCTGTAATATCTGGCTTTAAGCGGTTATCATCAGCAGGCCCTCTACTCGAAAATGCAGCCATTCCCTCGGTATTATTTGCGAGGTAATCTGTACTAATAGGGGGACTATAGACTGCGCCTGAGGAAGTACTTGTACCCCAAACATAGCTTAGTGAAGAGCGATTATTCTCTCCAGCACCTACGGATAATACATTTTTGCCACTGGCTGGAGAACCAAGAGAGTCTAAGTCAATTTCACCATTTGCGTTTGCATCTGTTCCACTATTTCCAGCTGAAAATAATATTATCATATCTTGATATGTACGCGCACTTGAATCTGCTTGCATTGAAGAGGTAGTGTATGAGCCGGCTACAGATGAACCCCACGAATTAGTATGCACGCGACTTCCATTGTCAGAAGCCGGCTTGAACAAATTTGTGATGTCTGAAGGAATGCCAGAAAGCAAATATTCATTGTTGGTCCCAGAATAAGTTGGACAACGTTGTTCAATCGCTTGCATGTATAATCTTGCTTCAGGAGCCATTCCTTTGATAGAACCACCAGTGTTAGTACCGTCACCGAGAACAGATCCCGAAACGTGTGTGCCATGCCCGCTATCAAGATCAGCCGCACCATCATCATTTGATGATGCAGCACAAAAAGATGTATCACTTGCCGTCATAGGGAAGGATACAATATCAACAATATGGTCACGGAAATCTGGGTGCATTGAACTGCTATTCACTCCATTATCCAGTCCAGTGTCAGCAACAGTTACTATAATTCCAGAACCGTCCAAATTGGTCCATGATGAATCAATTCCAGTCATTACAGACGAATCCCAAACTTGGTCCACATTCATTACTTCATTTGCTTTATCATTGTCAAGAATAAACCAAGGTCGCTCTTCAATCCATTCAATTGCATCTTGAGCAGCAAGCCATTGCAGTGCTGAAGTTTGAATGAGTACGGTGGCGAACCTCTCTTGATGGTATTCCACCACAATGTCATCTCGTAACTCTATTCCTTCAGGTAGTGTTGTACCACTCAATACCAAATTGACAGAAGCATAACCATCGCTAACATATAGGTTTACAGATTCCATTTCCATTCCAATAATTCCACGGACAAGATTTTCACGAATTTTATCAACAGAATCCATCTTTACAATTCCTTGAACATCTAATTGCTCAAGTTTCGAAGTAGTTTGACCATTTAATTCACAATGGAAACTAGTCGGTGGTAAAAAGGAGAAACAATCAATTCCAGCATCGGCAAGTTGTCCAAACCATTCACTTGGAACTGGATAGGAATGGCTTAGGATATGCCAGCCAGAAATTGTAGAAGAGCCACTAACCGAAGCCCAATCATCAGGTGATAGAAGGTTTGCATCTCGATACAATAAGTTTACTTGACCGACTGCGAATTCATCAGCAATCCAGCCGTTCTCAGGCATACCAGAAGGAGAAACTCCAACTAATTCCAGAGTTGATAAATCCGCATTTGTGACTATTTCAGAATTGATCGGAGGGCTGGCTAAAGCACCTGCTAAGGGGGCAGTAGTTTGAACTAGTAATAGTATCAAAAGGACGAGTGGTAGTTTGACCCTTGTTTCGTGCATAGCCTCCACTAACAGCGCTAGCACATCAAAGATTTGGTCGCCGGTCAATTACAATATCTGAAGACGAGGGTTGAAATGTCGGCGGGTTTGGCCAATGATATGAGCAGAAACATGCAAGGTGGTTCAAAGTCCGATTTGATGACTCCTGATGAGATTAATGCCCAAAGACAAGTGCTAGGTAAGCAAATTTGGAGAGTTGTTCCCTATGCCAAAAAATACCCCAAAAGAGTCGTAGCCGGAATTCTAGGTAATGGTATTGCCCGAATTTTTGATTTGATGCCATTCGTAGCCATCGGTTTCGCAGTCGATTACTTCGTAACCGGTTCTATGGTCGGTCCACAGATATTCCAAGATTTGATACTGGCAATTCACCCAGACCCTGCATATGGTTACGGATTTTTGATTTTCCTCGGATTTTTCTGTTTAGCAATATTCCAAGGAATATCTGAATATGCGTGGCAGACACTCGGCTATAATATTCAGCATGATTTGAGAATGGATGCTACGAGGTCTCTAATTGCAATGGAAGCCTCATACTATGATATGAGGCAAACAGGTCAAATAATGTCTGTACTTTCAAGTGATGTTAACCAATTGGAAGATGTTGTTTCAGATTCTTCAACTTCGATAATTAGAATCATCATGACCTTTTCCACCGCTTTTGTAATATTGGTT
>DUCL01000051.1:453-2969 GCA_012959845.1 Candidatus Poseidoniales archaeon | reverse complement strand
TCCCATCGTATTTTGGTTTAGTACATCCGTTCAACGCAAATATAGAAAACAAAGAGAATCAACAGGGGATATCCACGCAGTTCTTGAGAATTTAATTTCTGGAATTTCAGTTGTTCAAGCATTTAACGCACAAGATTGGGAAGCAAATAGAGTGAGCCGAGAATCTGGTTCATACCGCGACCAAGCAATGGCTGCAAGCAAGGATAGAAATCGCTTCGTTCCGATGATTTATGTTGTAGCAGGTATTGCTTTTGGCTTGCTTGTGACCGCAGGAGGGTATCTTACTTCAACTGGAGAAATATCGACTGGACAATTGGTAACGTTCTTATTAATTTCAACAAGAATGACAATGCCTATGTTCATTTTTGGGTTATTGGTAAATCAATTACAAAGAGGAGAAGCAGCAGCATGCAGAGTATTTGCTGCGGTTGATTTAGAGCCAACAATATTTGATGCAGATGATGCAATTGAATTACAGGGGGCAATCCATACGCTTGAGTTCAACAATGTCCATTTTACATATCCAAATACTACTACAAAAGTTCTAAGCGGAATTTCTTTCAAAGTAAGTGGTGGTGAATTTTTAGGAGTAATGGGTCACACGGGTGCAGGAAAGACCACTATTCTCAAATTATTGATGAGATATTATGTCCCTGATTCTGGTGAAGTTCTAGTCAATGGTATGGATATCAATGCATTTACTTTAGAATCTGTTAGAGAAGCAATTGGTTTTGTTAGCCAAGACCCATTCTTATTCTATGGCTCGATAAAAGACAATGTCATCTATAATCAAAAAGCCAGTGATGATGAATTAGCAGTTGCTCTTGAATTAGCGGGTGCAGCGGAATTCGTCGCAAAGTTAGAAAATGGAATGGATACAATGGTCGGAGATAGAGGTGCAAAATTATCCGGTGGACAAAAGGCAAGAGTTTCGCTCGCTCGGGCATTGTTAAAGCAACCAAGTCTTCTAATTCTTGATGAAGCAAGCAGTGCTTTGGATGCTGAAACAGAAAAGAGAATCCAGGAAAATCTGCTGAGTAGTGGCACAGATAGAGCAACTATTGCAGTTGCTCACCGACTAAGCACTATCCGAAACGCCAATGAGATTCTTTCCATGGTTGACGGAGCTATAGTTGAGAGAGGAACTCATGATGGGTTAATTGAAAACTCAGGTGTTTATTCTAGTCAATGGAATATCCAAACTGGCGATGTTAGCACTTATTGATCAAAGTTCACACCCGTTTGCGAATTGGATGTTTTAATGCAGTTGGTTGGTCTTCATATTTGCTGATAAGTTTGTCAGCAGATTTCTTTCTAGCCTCATCTGCGGCGGGGTCAAACTTTTTATCACCGTAAATAATTACAACAGATAATATGAGGAATATTGGTATTCCGATAATCAATGACCAAATCGCTAGGCTCAATTCCTTGAAAAAATATTCCTCCATTATTTCAGAAACTGCGATGATCGCTACAAATAATAACACTCGAATTATTACCAATACAGTTTTGATAGTAGCCCATATTTCTTGTGCATCGCTGATATCATCGGGGTCTTCTAGTGCGGCTATCCTCTCAGCGATAGAATTGCCAGCCATGTTTCTCGGCTACCTGTTACCGTCAAAGGCATTGCCCTCTTCGATGAGTGCAAACTAATTGTTTTGCTAGTTGACAAACTAACCCGATAAGCAATCAAGCAGTTCTTACTCGGTCATCTATTTGATTTCCAACACCAGCAGAACCGCCGGTCTTACGAATCTCTCTCCAAGCCTTGTTAACACCTTGACCATATGCCCAGTGTGCTAAGAATACGAATAGTGGTGCAAGGAATACCGTTCCAATACTTCTGTGGGGAGAGGTTCCAATAGCAGCACCAAGCCATGAAAGTCCGATGTAAAATACCATCAATCCACCTGGGAGATGGAAAGCGATTCTGGACATAGTCCATTCACCTGAAAGTGTCAACCAGTATTCATCAGCAGCTCCACCTGTTGCCAATCCCCAAATCATAGCAGCGACTGAAGCAACTACTAACCAAGGGAAGAATCCGATTGCAGTATGTGATTTCTCTGCAATTTCCGGCCATCTTTTGTTGGCTACCATTCTGGTATAGCCATAATTTCTCATCTGTTTCATATATGGTCTAAATGGAAGACGACGGCGATGTGGCATGACATTTGTTGGGTCGATGAATATCTTGTGTCCAGCACGTTGAATCTTAGCATCAAGAACAACATCTTCCGCTCCAATACATCCTTTTTCAAAGAATCCAACTTCACGTAGGTTTGCCATTCTATGAGCACAATTTACTCCAGGGTTATGGTGGATTGGAACCAAGGTACCTTTCGGTTGAGCGCCATATCGTGTGCCAGCGGTCATGAACTTAGTACAAAATGCAACATCAGCACACTTTGCTCCAAACGGGTCAGAATCCGGTGCGAAATTAGGTCCACCAACAGCACCAACCTTTGGGTCTTCAAACCAACGGATTAACTTCTCAACCCAATCCAAAGGAG
>DUCL01000051.1:0-353 GCA_012959845.1 Candidatus Poseidoniales archaeon | reverse complement strand
TCACAAACTTGCTTGGTATGGTCTTTGGACTTAGAATCAGAAATAACCAGTTCAAAGTGAGGGTATGTTTGCTTTGACAATCTCTCCAAGACGATATCGAGTTCATCAGCATTATTGATTGTAGGAATCAATACTGCTGCTGAATATGGTGTTCCATCCTCTTTGAGGAGTTGAGGAATCGGCTGTCCTGCTTCGCTCATGCTGTCCCCATTGCCGCTTTGCATATGAACGCAACGAGGGGATGTTAGGCAATTATTTAGATAATTATTCCAATCACTCTGCAACTGCAGTTGTCTCATCTAGGGTCTTTCCTTCACGAGTATCTGTGATGGTTACCTTGATGACACATGTTC
>DUCL01000050.1 GCA_012959845.1 Candidatus Poseidoniales archaeon | reverse complement strand
TCACTGGCTAGAGATGGTAAAGACTAGGTTATATGACGAGGATAAGGCCGCAGCATGGACAATTCACAGGATAGTTAGAGATTTCCTTAGTGCATTCTCACCGATATGTCCTTTCTTCTCCCATCATATATCTCAAACAATATATTCCAAGTCTGCAGTTGATGTGGATTCATTCCCGAGTAATATTGTTTCCGAGTTGTCGGTTGCGAGCGAGGAAGGAGATGCTTTGAGAAAGTTAACAGATTCTATTCAAGAGTTCAATTCAGCAACTTGGAATGGTAAGAAAGATGCGGGAATTTCACTAAACAAACCAATTTCTGGAATTTCTATTCCTGAAGAGTTAGTCGAATTTACCAATATTCTGACCAGTATGCACTCCTTGGAGTGATTTCATCTATAGTTGCAATGTTATTTGACGAGAAATTGGCATCTCTAAATTACCGAGTCTAAAACCGATAAGGCGAACCTTTTCCCCACACTGAAGATTATTTGCAAAAAGTTGTTGTGCGAGTCTAGAAAATACTTCGCCATCATCCATCGCCACTGGGATAGACCTTCCATGCGTATGTGTTTCAAATCCGGTATACCTTATTTTTACTTCGGCCAACCTTCCACAAACTCCCATCTCATGTGCCCTTTCCATCACGGTATCAACCAATTGGTTAAGCCTCGTTAGGACTATTTCTGAATCCGATTGGTCAATATCAAAAGTATGCTCCTTGCCGACTGATTTTCTACTTCTCAACGGACTTACTTCATTGGTGGTGTTTCCATCGGCCAATTTTATTATCCATGAAGCGAATCTCTCGTTTGTCATTCTTGCCAAAGCCAATTCACCTAATTCATATGCCTCATCAACATTGCTAATTCCCCATTCAGCAAGCATCGTTGCTGTTTTTGGGCCAACACCAGGAACATCTCGAACCGGCCTATCAACAAAAAAATCTTGGATTTCATCAGGTAGTATTCTGAAAATTCCGTTTGGTTTGTTGATTTCACTTGACATCTTTGCCAAAATTCTAGTAGGTCCGATACCAAATGAAGCAGTTAATCCAACTTTCTTGAAAACCTCTTGCTGTAATTCTCTGCACAATGCAAAGGCAGAATCCCAATCCCCATCCACCGACTCCGTTATGTCAAGATAGGCTTCATCGATACTAGCTTTCTCAAATTTTTGTGCTGGTGGTTTTAAGATTTCCATTACCTTTCGGCTTGCCCTACTGTATAATCCTCTAGTTCCGCTAATGTAGATGGCGTTTCCATATGGTTTACCCGGACATCTTCGCCATGCCTCTCCAATAGGCATAGCAGAATGAATTCCATATTTTCGTGCTGGATAATTGCAAGTTGAAACGATGCCTCTGGCGCGACCTTGGTTCGGATCTGAACCGATAATGAGGGGAATTGTTGGATCTAAATCATGATGTATAGTCTCAACAGCCGCAAAAAATGCATCCAAGTCGCAATGGACAAGTATCCTGCTATTTTCATTACTAGCGCCATTTGAAGAATTTCCATCTTCAGCGGAGGAATTGATTCCATCACCAGTCATTGACATTACTCGGCTGTCAGCGGTGTTTAACTATAACTCTAAATTGCGAGCAGTTGAAATTATTGTACGACTCACAATAGATGCTGATTTACCGTTGTTTCACATTTCTCGCCATTAAGAACCGTCATTATCGCATTGGCAATATCTCTGCCAACTCTAGCCTGTGCTTCCAATGTGGCTGCGCCAATATGAGGAGTTCCATGGAAATTATCATGCTGCAATAGTGTATAACTTGGGTCTACAGGTTCAAATTCGAATACATCCAAAGCAGCTGAAGAAATTGCCCCGCTCTCAAGTGATTGCAGTAATGCCTCCTCGTCGATAATTCCACCACGTGCGCAATTAACAATATGATTTCCGCACTTAATGCCATCTCTTGATTTTCCAGGCATCATTGCCATTCTTTCGTTATTAACCAAATGATGAGTTTCATCGGTTAAATTACAATGTATTGAGATATGTGTGCAATTTTTGAATAAAGTATCAATTGATTTATGCATTGTGGTATTTTGTGATTTGGCAATTTTTGGTGGCAGATATGGATCATATGCATGTACTTCCATCCCCATTGATTGCGCTACGACTCCAACACCTTGCGCTATTCTTCCAAAGCCAATTAATCCCAAACATTTTCCACTTAATTCAGTGCCACCCATTATTTTTTTCTGCCATTTTCCTTCTCTCATTCCCCTATTTGCTCTAGGTAAATGGCGAAGGCTTGCAAGTAGATGCCCAATTGTCAATTCAACAACAGATTGAGTTGATGCTCTTGGAGCATTAACAACAGGAATCCCGGCCGCTGCTGCAGCCTTGATATCTATGTTATCAACACCTACTCCAGCGCGCCCTATTACCTTCAAACGGTCACTGGTAGCAGCGATTACTTCCGCGGGAAGTTTAGTAGCACTACGTACAACAATGGCATCAAAACTTGACAGGGCACCTTCGAGTAATTCGGTAGCATCAATCGGTTGGTTAACAACTTCATGCCCTGCACTTTTTAGTAATTCGATTGCTGCTGGAGCCATTCCATCAGCGATTGCAATTCTAGCCATAAATTATGCCGACTGACTAAGTCTCATCAACCTTCGCCTCGTAATAATAACAATATCAATGCGTTATTCTATTGGATTTTTTGGAATTATGTCTGAAGATTCACTCTTTGGAAGGTTTTGCAGCGACTCAAAGGACATTTGATTCATTGGCAGTTTTGAAATTGTTTCCATTCTTTCTTCCATCGTCATCCGCACTCTAAAATCAATTCTCCCTTTATTGCGCGTTAGGTCATAAGATAGAGGCCCCAATCCCTCAATTACTTGAAGTTCAAAAATCGACCTTACCCGTTTTCCTCGCCACAAAGAATATCCCCAACGATAAGCAATTCCAACAACCGCAGCCCCATATAGAATGGATAAGACTGTTGTTGCAAATAGTGTTGGGTTGCCACCTCTCGCCTCATCGAGCAAATTTCTTACTATCAAAAATAACAAACCGATTCCAACAATTGGCTTGAGGATACTCTCCAGCCATTGGTCTACCGGAACCAGCCGGCCCTTTGATGGGTCTACGAACACTAAATCAGATTCAAATGCGGTATTGAGTACACTTAATATTCCTAGCAAAATAATATAGAGCCCTGCTGAAATCGATAATTCAATCCAAAACGAATCTGTTTTAAATGTCCAGTGAACAATTAGCCATGCAAATAATCCAAGAAATGTACCTTGGGGGACTTGCGCGAAATGGACGACATGTTGTGAAAATTCTCCAATTCCGGTCTTGGTTAGCACCGAACCTCGGTCTGGTCTTGGAATGTGGATAACTTGCCAATGTAACCATGTCTCAATCAATCTTAGACTTCTCATTAACACTTTGTTTTTTATCAAAATAAACTCTACTAATACTAAAAATGGAAATCCAATCAATATTACGGGTAAGGCAACAATAACTGCAAGTGGAAAAATAATCAAGGCTGGCAATATCAAGAAATGTGACAATGTCAGAGGATTTAGTAAATCTGCTTCAATCAATCTTTGTCTGCCTGGTTTTATTCGCAATCCTCTCGCCATATCATCAAGAGTGTCTCTGAAAGGAGAAAGTTGCCTACCCGAGTCAATGATTTGTCTGACCAATCCACGATATTCCGTTTCTTCGTGTCCAGCACCAATCCAGTATTGCCATACGATTTTCATTGGGATTGCCAATAATACGGGTATCAATAATAGGCCTGTTGCCCACATCAAACCACTCAAATCAACAGGTGTAGCCATCAATAACCCCGTGCCTGCGAACACCCCTCAGTTGTTGAAGTCTTTCACATAATATTGGTTAATCTATTGATTATCAATCTAACCAAGGAATTACGTCCGGTATTTCACAAAATAAATTTGCAGGTACTGCTGTTTTAATCTTTGACACCGAACCTAATTTTACATTGTTTTCGTCCTGCCATTGTTGGTATTCCTCAAATGAGGTCATATTCAGGACAAAATTATTTTCACGATTCCAAGATAGGCTCTTCATTTCAGTACCGGGTGGGTCGTGACCTGTACAAACAAGCAGGTCACCATCAAATCGATTCAATACCTGTAACGAGCCCCAGTGAACTCTCATCCTTCCACTTGGCAAATCATCTCTTCCAACTCCTCCCTCACCGGTGAATAAAAAATCTCCAGTCATAAGATAATTACCAAAATGAATTAGCATTGAATCTGATGTATGTCCTGGTGCATAGTGGAAGGTAATAGGGTGCCTGCCAAGCATTAATTGTTCTAAATCTTCAACGTATTTTGAAACTCCAAGACTTGCTGTATCCCTCCACATTACATATTCACAACCAGTGACATCTCTTAGATTGAAACAGGCTGTGATGTGGTCAGCGTGTGTATGAGTGGCAATTGCATAACGAAGAGTCAAATTTTCTTGCTGCAACTTTTGAATGTATGAATCCATATAATCGTAAACAGGGTCAACTAATGCAGCTTCCATTGTTGTTTCATCAACCAACAGATAGGTCATTGCCCATACACCATCGTTAAGTTGTTCAAAACGCATACCCCTTCCCATGAGTCCCTCTTTATTGAACCTTGATGCGAAGTCGCATGATGCTGCAGGTATTAATTTGGTAGTAATATGAAAGTGTTCATAGGGGGTAGCCAGTAAAAGGTGTTTGACCGGAGTGATAATTATGCTTGACATACTTGATATTATAATAATACTAATCGCCGCAGGAATCGGATTCTTCGCAGCATGGGCCGCTAGAAAACCTGCCGAAATGCAAGAAATCCCTGATTTGGAGAACATATTTAACCGACTTTCAAACGATGCACTTTCAACAAATAATGAACAATTCTTGGCTTTAGCAGAACAACGTTTGAAAACACAACAAAAAGAAAGTCAGATGGATTTAGAATTACGGAAAACCGAAATCGAAGGGATGCTCAAACCGTTGGCCACCCAAATAAAATCTCTTGAATCGGAAAATAAAGCGATGGAAATAGCGAGAGGTGAGGCTTATGGAGACCTTAAAGGACATATTACAAACTTAATGTTGCGAACAGATAATCTCGGTAAAGAGGCAAATAATTTGACAACTGCCTTGACAACAAGCGCTAATATACGTGGAAATTGGGGGGAGGTTAGTCTCGAAAATATCCTAGAAATGTCAAATTTGCGTGAAGGAATTGACTATTTCAAACAAGAAGGGCAGGACGATGGAAAGCGGCCCGATTTTATTGTAAATATTCCCGGCGGTGGCAGAATTCCTATTGATGCCAAAGCTACTGGAAAGAAATTCTTAGAATCCATAGATCTTGAAGATGAAGAGGCAAAGAAGCAACTCTATGTTGAGCATGCAAGGGCCATGAAAGCAAGAGTGAAAGAACTGAAATCAAAGGGTTATCGGGATTCTGTTGATGGTGAAGTTGAAGCAGTTGTTATGTTCGTACCATCAGAAGCACTACTCGCCATCACATTTGATGCTGAACGAGATTTGCATGAATTTGCGATGAAGAATGACATTCTCATCGCTTCCCCAGTATCCTTAATTGCACTATTGCGGACAATTGCTTTCCAATGGCGCCAAGACGAGCAAGCCGAAAATACGAGACATGCAATTGAAATTTGCCGTGAATTATACAAACGCTTTTCCACATGGACTGAACATTATGAAAAAGTGGGTAGTAGTTTACAACAGGCTGTTAAGAATTACAACTCTTCAGTGGGCTCATACCAATTGAAAATTAATCCACAAGTGAAAAAACTGCATGATATTCGAATTCAAGATGATACCGGAAAAGAAATTAAAGAATTGGAAGTCATTGAGTTGGAAACTAGAGCGTTGCCAGAATCAGTGGACTGATTAACTTGAACCTTTTCGTAAAAACGCTAGGTGAGAGAAATATGAGCCATCCTAACACTGTCGTTCATCTTGAGCATGACGGCCAAGTACTGTTGGTTAATGAGCAGGGAGAGGGGCCGCAATTACCAGTACA
>DUCL01000049.1 GCA_012959845.1 Candidatus Poseidoniales archaeon | reverse complement strand
GCAACTCGCAGAATATTATCAACAACAGGTATCAGAGAATACGAATTAGTCCTAACCTTAACAAAGGAGGGGCCACTGACAATTGGTGAGTGGTATGCGCTATAACAGTAATTCAAACCCGGTAATGAGTGATAAATTCTTTTCCAGCATCACTGGAAATGAAGCAATGACCTATGAAGGTGCAATGCAGAAAATTGGAATTCTACTTGGATTTGTGGTGATTTCAGCCCTCTTTACTTCAGCATTTTCTCTTGGAGCATTGGAAGATGGTAATGGTGGATTGTTGATGATGCTCTCTCTTGGAGGGATGGTTGTCGGATTTATTTTAGCGATGATAATTTATATGACTCGACCGAAAAACCCTGCACCATTGATGATCACATATTCAATTGTGGAAGGAGTCTTTATCGGAGCCATGTCAACTACTATGGAATATTTCTTCCCTGGTATCGTGATGCAAGCGATTATTGGCACTTTGGCCATATTTGCTTCAATGTATTTCCTCTATATGAGTAGAGTTCTAAGACCAACTCCGACATTTAACAAAATTGTAATTAGTTTGACAATTAGTATTATGCTACTATATGTGATTTCATTTGTCATTAGTCTGGCAACACCTTATCAGATGCCATTATTGCATTCCTCAAGTCCAATGGGAATCGGAATTACCGTGTTTATTTTGATAGTTGCTGCTCTAAACCTAATTATGGATTTTGGATTCATCGAAGGAAGTGTACGGAACCGGACTCCAAAGGTTGGAGAATGGTGGGGCGCATTCGGCATGCTAATCACTCTCATTTGGATTTACATCGAAGTCCTACGACTACTGATGAAATTGCGCTCCCGAAATTGAACAGTAACCCCATAATTGATAGAGCATTGACTTCATGGTACGGCTGATAGGCATGTCTAGGCAACTAACCGTTCTTGATTTTAATGACTTCATTGGTGGAGACGATGATAGAAAACAGCAATTTGTTCAGGGCTGTGGAACTGCGCTACAAGACATTGGATTCTTTGCTTTGAAAAACCATGGAATCTCAATTTCACTTATTGAGGAATGTTATCAACAGGCTGATGATTTTTTCAGCCTTAGTGAAGATGTGAAGATGAAATATTTGCGACCAGAAATTGCTCATCAGCGAGGATATACTGCTTTTGGTATTGAAAATGCTAAAGGAAACCCAGCGCCTGATTTGAAAGAGTTCTGGCAAAATGGAAGAAGCCACATAGAAGGAAAAGTTACTCCATCTTATCCTCTAAACGTATGGCCTGATGGAGAAATGCCACAATTCAAGCCTGCTGTTGATGGACTATTTTTACAAATGGAGAAACTGTCTAGATCTATACTCCAATCCTGTAGCACCTATTTAGGAAAGGGAAAAAATTGGCTTGGAGATATGGCAGAAGAAGGTAATACGATAATGCGAGTGATTCACTATCCACCATTAGGAGAAAACGCACCTATTGGTGCAGTTCGCTCAGCAGCCCATGAAGATATCAATTTCATCACACTATTGGTCACCGCTACTGCGGATGGATTGGAGGTAATGGACCATGATGGAACATGGATTAAAGTTGAAGGCAATGCCGAATATATCATCGTTGATAGCGGAGACATGATTCAGAACTTGACAAATGGATTGTTTAAATCCACAACTCACAGAGTGGTAAATCCTACAAGTAATTCCATTACACGATTCTCAATGCCACTATTCGTTCACCCTCGCAATGAAATTGACTTATCCCCACAAGCAGAATTTGTTGCAAAGACCGGTGGTAAAGCATTGTATCCATCAATTAATGCTGGAGATTACCTTCACAAAAGATTGGTTGAAATTGGCCTAATCAAGGAATAATGGGCGATTGTTGTGAAGGTTGAAGAAGTATCTATGCTTTGTGATTCAGTGAGAAACTCCAAGCCCATGGATAAAATATTGCTCAGTAGATTTATTGCTGCAGTTGCTGCAAGAGAAGTAGAACTTTCTGCTGCTGAATCTTGGCTCAAAGCGGTTCACATGTATGGAATCTCACCCCAAGACACTATCACATTAACCAATGAAATGATGAATTCCGGCTCGATATTAACTTGGGAAGAACAACCTCACCTTGTGGTAGACAAACACAGTACTGGTGGAGTTGGCGATAAAATGTCACTGATGCTTGCACCTGCTTTAGCAGCCTGTGGCCTGAAGGTTCCGATGCTCGCTGGTCGCGGCTTAGGCCATACTGGTGGCACTATTGACAAATTAGAATCGATACCTGGATTCAACTGTAATCTGACTCCGCAACAGATGCAAGATATTGTTCAAAAAATTGGGTGCTGTATCGCCGCACAAAATGATGCAATAGCCCCAGCCGATGGTTTGTTATATGCAATTAGAGATGTTACGCAAACCATTGATAGTATTCCACTTATTACGGCTTCAATAATATCCAAAAAGGCTGCTGAAGGCCTACATTCACTAGTATTAGACGTTAAATGTGGAACTGCGGCTTTCATGAAAACAGAACATGATGCGATTGAATTAGCCAAATCTATGGTCGATGTTGCAAGCGGATTGGGGATAAAATGTCAAGCACAGATCACATTGATGGAAAATCCAATTGGCAGTCATATTGGCAATTCATTGGAGGTAATTGAAAGTGTGGAAATACTCAAGGGAAATGGTCACCCTGATACTAAAAAATTGGTAGTCTTGCAGGGTTCAGCATTACTATTGATGTCAAATATTGTACAAAATCTCAATGCTGGAGAGGCAATGATTGAGCGAGTACTGAATGATGGGAGTGCACTGAAAAAATTCTGTGAAATGTGTGTTCATCAAGGAGTTGATGCTGAAATAGCCAGACGATTATGTAAAGACCCATTATCAGTATTACCATTGTCCAACAATAAAATTGAAATTATTGCTCAACATTCGGGCTATGTACATTCGATAGACTCTATGGCCCTTGCAGAGATAGCAAGAAGACATGGAGCAGGAAGGTTCAGCATCGAAGATATCATCATTCCCGATGTCGGATATATTATCAAAAAGCACATCGGAGAAAAAATTGAAGGTGGTCAATGTTGGATGGAATTCTATTTCTCACAGCAACCCAAAGATAGTGAAATCAAGCAATTAAGCCAATCTATTACTATTTCCAAGCTCATTCGTGATAACCAATCACGTCTAATTACAGTAGTTGAATAGATGGTAGATAAATAGAAGCCGTCATAAGGGGGAGGCGTTTCGCCGACTTTGCCGATTTAGCTTAGCTGGTGGAGCGTGGGACTGTTAATCCCAAGGTCGAGGGTTCGAACCCCTCAATCGGCGCCAACAAATCTTTGATTTGTGGCTAGGTTGAGAAAATAATAATTCCCTTCGCTTTTTCTCAATCGGCGCCAAAAATATATAGATATATTACGATATTTTTGGCTGGTTGAGAAAATAATAATTCCCTTCGCTTTTTCTCAATCAGCGCCAACAAATCTTTGGTTTTGGCTAGCTGGGAAAAATATTGACTTCATTCGCGTTTTCCCAACCGGGTATGCAAATATTATTATTTGACGTTTAATTACTCAATTGAAAAATTGATTTTCCAATTAGAAGATATAATACTCATTCCCACTCAATAGTACCAGGAGGTTTATGAGTAATATCGTAAACTACTCTATTGGCTGCACCTTTGACTGTATTAGTAATACGAGTACTAATCTTCTGCAAAATCGAATGTGGAATCTCAGAATATCTCGCGGACATTCCATCCATTGATTGAACTGCACGAACAACAATGGTTTCACCGTATACTCTAACATCGCCATGAACACCAACACTGCGTACAGGAAGTAGTGCAGCGAAGTATTGCCACGGAATTTCCATCAATCCCTCAGCGGCTGCTTTTTCAAACTCTTCTTCAACGATTGCACAAGCTTCGCGAACTACTTCGACTCTTTCTGGGGTTAATTCACCGAGAGTTCTAACCGCTAGGCCAGGACCTGGGAAAGGTTGACGCTCTGCGACATTGATTTCTAAGGCACGAGCCAACTCTCTAACTTCGTCTTTGTACAATTCACGTAGCGGTTCAACAATAATTAGTGTCATATCCTCAGGCAATCCACCTACATTGTGATGTGATTTGATAGTATCACGAACGCCACCACCGGATTCAATCCAATCTGGTGCGATTGTTCCTTGAACAAGGTATTTCGCACCGCATTTCTTCTGCTCATCCTCAAAGATTCTAATAAATAATTCACCTATGACTTTTCTCTTATGCTCAGGCTCAGTGACTCCTTTTAGAGCCTCAAAATATCGATCTGCTGCTTTTACAGTAACTAGATCGATATTTTGAGCAGCCAGTAGTTTTTCTATTTCCTCGGTTTCATTCTTGCGCATAAAGCCTGTGTCAACGTATACACAGTGAAGTAAATCTCCAACTGCTTGAGCCGCAATCACTGCAGCAACGGTTGAATCAACTCCACCAGAACAAGCAATGATTGCAATATCATCTATCTTTTCGATTAATTCTTTCTTAGATTCCTCTATGAAGTCAAGCGCATCGAACATCTCAAACACCGCCGTTAATTTCACGGTCTTGTGCCATTACTTTTTCAATTTGGTCTAATTTGTTCTGCTTTAATGCTTCAGCAAATACTGGATTACCAAGTGCAAGTATTTGAGTTGCCAAATATGCTGCGTTATCGCCACGGTCAACACCGACTGTGGCTGCTGGCACTCCAGGTGGAAGTTGTGCAATTGATAATAGAGAATCTAGAGGGACTTTGCCTCCTACTGGAACGCCGATTACTGGCTTAGTTGTTATTGCAGCAACCGCACCCGGCAAAGCCGCCGCTAATCCTGCCATTGCAATGAAAACAGTGCAACCTTCTGCTTCTGCAGTTCTTACAATTTCTTCAACAAATTGCGGTGAACGATGAGCGCTTGCAACTCTCAATTGGTAATTGACTCCAAAATGATCTAGAATCTTTGTGCACTTCTCCGCAATTGGCATGTCGGAGGATGAACCTAGGAGTATCGTGACATCCATGTTACATGTGCCATCGCGGGTGGTTCTTCAAGATGTCTCTTGGCCAAAGTTGCACATATAGCCGCAATTATCTACTATTCAACAGACTGAACTGATGTTGGATGAATAGCATCTTTGGCAACTATCCAGCGCCAAGTTCCTTCAGCGAGCATATGTGAACCGCTGATAATTTGCAACTCAACACTAGTTATTTTTCTGCGCAGTTGGAAAATAAACGGAGGAATATATGTGGCGCTCACATCATGTAATTGCCATATATTTTTTGGCCATTGCCTAGATTTGAGTATCAATCTCTTGACCATGGTCCTATCATGACTCAGTAGTAATCTTGCACGTGCTTCTAACTTTTCAGTTGGCTTCCAATTTGCCCTCAAAATCATTCCATTCATCCAAGCGATTGCAAATTGAGATTTGCCGTGCCGAATTGCCACTTCTGGTAATTTTGATTTCCAATTTCCAGCCTTACTATTCAACTGGCTGCGTAATTTTTTCAATCGTTTTTGTTGTGAATGAGTTAACAAAATTAGCAACTCTGAGTTACTAGTGACTAATTCCCTCCGCTGTGACTCACTTAATGACCAAGGCGTGACCCAAACAATTTCACAATTTGGATTTAGGAATCTACAAATTAATCCTTCAACATCTAGAGGAATCTCTCTTCTCATTGTTGTGAAATATACTTCAACAATATTGTATCTATTGATGCTTTAGTCATTTGATTGCAAATCAATTTGCAATGATGAAATATCAAACTCGTCTTTGGGATTATGGCCGAAAATATCCAGTACCAACTTTAGTTGCTCATTTTCCATCTGCCCAGAAATCCACGCGATACTCTCGATTTCGGTGGATGTCCTAGTCGCCATTACATGATTGCTGAAAATATATGATTGAATGGTCCAATTGGGAAGTTTTTGTTCTGATAATTTCTCTTGCACACTCCATGGATGCTCATAACTTGAACCAATATTGTTTGCATAAATTTGAATAGAACTAAGAGTACAATAAGAAAACGCTATGATAAGAACGATTTGAATAATTGGCAAAAGTTTATTTTGAGAATATTGCACTACTATCAACAAGATTATGATACCAATACCAAGTAGTACTCTATTTCTGATGGAATCATATTGCAGGGATATTTTTC
>DUCL01000048.1:1030-6224 GCA_012959845.1 Candidatus Poseidoniales archaeon | reverse complement strand
CAAAAGGACTGGAAGGAGTATAACTGGTGATTATTATGTCTCGTGAATATGACCTCAAACCCGCGCCTAGTGGCGAGAATTCCTCTGCAAAAGCAGTTGGTGATTCTCTAATCAATAGACGCCAATTCCTCAGTTATGGGTTCAATACCGCTACTGGCGTATTGGCAGCATCACTGGGAGTTCTTGGCTTCGCATCCCTTTTGTTACCTCCCGGTGGTAGCGGAGGGGGAGATCTTGCAGCAAAGTATTGGGCCAAAGGTCGTGAAGATGAAGCATGGTATGGGCCAATGCATGAACAGGTAATGAAGAAGTCGGATTTCGTTGCTGAAGCAGCCAAGAGTTCCACTGGCACATCAGGAGCTGCTGGTGTATGGAATGGAGTACCGATTGTAGTTACATATGTTGACCATTCAAAGAATGCTGGTAGCCCTGTTTCCAATGGTAAAGCCAGATTCCAATTTATGGATGGTTATGATGGAACTGGAAAGTATGTCGGTCATTTTGATGACTTAGCCGACATTGACCCAAGATTAGCACCCTCAGAAAATTTGGTGATGATTTTTGCAAGGTGTACACATTTATGCTGTATTCCAGGTTGGCAATTAGTTTCTAACTCTTTTACAGAAGACACATGGACTCCAGGAGGAGGAGATGATGGTGGAACAAAATTATTCTGTATTTGTCACTCATCCCGTTTCGACCCTACTGCTTTGGAAATGAATACTAATACAAATCGTTCTAATGGTTCCACATTTAAGTATGCAGGTGTTCGCAGAGCCGGTGGACCTGCACCTGTAGGGTTACCGATTATTCCAATTGCTATGAATGGCGACATCATTGAGGGATTACCAGATTATGTGGATTGGTACACATATTGCGATTGAGGTGAAATGAAATGACGACAATGTTTTGGATTCTTTGGTTCTTCATCGCTTTCGTAGTAGTTCTTGTTGCATTCACTCTGCGCAAGGAATCAGAAGATATGCCTCGTAGGGATATTTTGCGCGCTGTTGAGTCAACAGGAAAAATGGGAGTTGCTGAGAGGTCTTTCCTTTGGGTATTCTCATGGCTTGATACAAGATTTAGATTACAAGACTACTGGAATATGTCAAAAGGTGCTTACTACAATATGCACAGACAAATGCCTCTTACCCACGCAGAAAAATACAAGTTGAGAATCATTTGGTATTGGTATCCATTATACTGCCTAGGTGGAATCTCATTCCTAGCATTTATTATTTTGGTGATTACCGGAACTGTTCTTGGGATTTATTATGTTCCAGGAGGAGAAGGTGACCCTGCTCCAGCATATGCTAGTATGCAATATATCATGACCGAATTACCATTTGGATATATTCTTCGAGCAGTTCACCACTGGGCAACTCACTTCATGGTAGCGAGCGTTTTCTTACACATGTGTAGGGTTTACTTTACTGGCGCATATAGAAACCCTCGCGAATTAAACTGGCTTATCGGAGTCGCACTAATGTTCCTAACTATCTTCTTTGGTTATTCGGGATACCTACTACCGTGGGATTCATTGGCATATGGTGCCGCTGTTATCGGAATCAACATGGCAAACTCATCACCATTAATTGGAAAGTTTGCTGCGACAGCTTTATTTTCGGGTACATCCCTAACTCCAGGAACTGTTACAAGAATGTATTTTATCCACGTATTTATTCTACCTGTGATTGTGACTTTACTAATCATTATTCACTTGTTTATAGTCTGGGTGCAAGGCATCGCGGAGCCACATTGATATTTGGAGGGTTGAATTATGGGATTAGTAGAAAATCTTGGAAGAGTCGCTTCCTCCTACATGGATGAAAAAGAAAACTTGCAAAGCGCTAGCACTGAGAGAAAGCGCACTCCTATGGGTCATGCTTTCTGGCCTCACGAAGTTCTTCGGGACGCACTTATCTTTGCTTTTATGACCGCAGTGTTGTTATTCTATTCTTGGCTAATCCCTCCGCCACTGCACAGTGCTGCTGACCCATATGCGCAAGCAGGATTCGTTTTCCCTGATTGGTATGTATTATTCTCATATGGATACCTGCGCTGGGGAGAGTACTTACCACAATTCTCCGTACCTACTGGATTCGTTGGCGATATAGTAGGACAACCTGTTTTCCCTTGGAACGCTGCATGGTGGGGAGCAGCACTTACTGGAATCCCAGTAGGTATTCTAACACTACCACCAATGCTTGGCGGTCGAGAAAAGCGACCTGTTGAGGACCCTTGGTTTGCAAGTGCAGGTGTAGTATACCTCGCACATATATGGTTTATCTCGGTATTTTCGATCAATATTTTCTTACAGTTATATGGTAATAATAGGTCTGATTTTTGTAAATTAGATTCTCATGGCGACCTATTATGTGGAGTGAGAGAACCCTGGATTGCGGAAGCATTCAATGCAATACCCTGGGTATTAACTGGGATTCTGATATGGATTGTAATTTATTTTGTCACTAGATCAATTATGGTAAAAGCATGGGGCGCTGGTTTCACACCTGCACATGGCAAGCAAATTCTTGTTGGAGCATTATTGGTTTCAACCGCAATCTCAGTTTCTACTTGGGATGTTTATGACGATGGTTTCTGGGATGCAAAAGGAATGCTAACTATTTCCGATTATGACGAACTTGATGCGATGAGAACACAACCTGTTGATGTTCATGTTCATTCTGCTAACGAATTTACTGACACACATGGCTGGTCCACTACTGGAATTGTTCCTACCACAGCTTGGCTCGATTGGAATTTGTATCAACCCTCTAGGTACATTATTACTGATTTTGGAGATGAAAATGGACATCAGGATGCTACTAATGGAATAAATGCTGCATCGGTAACAGATTCATTCTCAGGAGATGCACCATGGGTTGCTACTGGTTCATTCACAATAACTGAAGATTCAACTAATTTCCCTGACGGACACCACAAGAGTGTGGATACAATTACCACCGATGTTGCTTGTGAGTACAGGGCTAGTGAAAGGAAAATCAATGATTTGTCCACTGCAGATATGCTAAGTTCAACATTTGCACTAACTGATTCATCCGGTAAGACCGTTTCTTCATTCTCCAATTGTGATGGGGCAACCATAGAACTTGAAGTAGGAACTTATGACTACCAAATAACCGTTCAAGCTGGTGGTTTGCTTGCGCAAAATGCATCCATTATAACTGAAACTTCAATGGTTATTTCCTCGTTCCAACCTCTATTGGTATGGGATAATGATGCACCTGAAAGTCTAGCGGGAACAAGCGTCAACCTTTCTAGTTCAGAAGATATGACTCTTGGCAATGGAAAGTTTTCTTCAATTGAGAATCCATCATACCACCGAAACCCTAAATCCATGGATGCAAAATTAACCTATGCAATGTTTATTCCATGTCTAACCTTTGGAGCACTTGTATTCGTCGTGCTTAGATATATGGCTCGTGGCTATGAGTTCGAGATGAACAAGTGTTACGGCTGTGACCTTTGTGACGATGCTTGTCCTGTCCGTCTATTCACTGGTGGAGATAAATTAAACATCATTTACAATTCTTGGAATAATGAAGATGATGGTGTTCCAATGTATTCATGTTTGACTTGTTCTGCTTGTACTAAGGCCTGTCCACAACTTGTTGATTATGACTCATATGTTGACATTAGGCGTGGACTAATCGTTGGTGCAGGAACAGCCGAGATACCTCACACAGTGCTTCAAGCAGTTCTTGCTGCAGAAGCAGAAGAAGAAGCAGATGCAGACTTTATCGCAACAGAAGATTACCCAATTAATTCAAAAGTTGGCTACTATCCTGGTTGTGTTGATTATCTCGACCAAGAAATGGTATTCTCTCATGTCAATGATGGTGAGATGAACTTAGGAGACTCAACCACTGCTGCTTTCACTTTGTTTGAAGAGATGGGCAATGATGTTTCATATCTAGGAAGAGACTTCCTAAAGTGCTGTGGTCACGACCAAAAGTGGCAAGGTCTTGATGAAGTATTTGACAAACTTAAGGCATATAACCAACGCAAGATAAAGGAATCTGGAATCGATACTCTTGTATCTTCTTGTGCAGAATGTTTCAGAACTTTTGCTCGCGACTATGAACTTGAAGGTATTAAGGTAATGCATACTACTGAATATCTAATCGAGCAAGGGTTTGATATGAATCTAAGTGCAGATGAGACTACAGTAACCTATCACGACCCATGTAGACTGGGACGGCAAATGGGTGTTTATGATGAACCGCGTCAATTGATAACCGCTGTCGAAGGTGTCAATTTAGTTGAAATGGAACACAGTGGCGAAGATGCAATGTGCTGTGGTGTTTCCAGTATGATGTCTTGTAATGAAGACGCTCGTTCCCTCCGTGTATCCAGAATGGAAGAAATCCGTGCAACTGGTGCAGATACAATGATCACATCCTGTCCGAAGTGTGTTTCTCACTTTGAGTGCTTGAAGTTTGAAGGTGATGAAAAGTATGCAGATATTGAGATTCTTGATGTTGTTTCTTTCTTGGCAAGACAAGTTGAAGCAAAGAAAGCCGAAGTCGTTTCATCAAGCGTTGATGCTCAAAATCCAATCAAGGCTTGAAGCATCATTACCTCGTCAAAATCCAAGTGACCCCTAAGTGCTAAGAAGTGATGTCACTAGCGCCATTCATGAACAGACCGGCATTGTATGTACTTACAATCGGCATCGGTTTGTACATCAGTGCTACTGGCCTGAATGGACTTATTCCAGACAATCTTTCTGAGTGGCCTGTCAATATTTGGTGTTGGTCTGTTTTTGCATATATATTCTACAAGACCACCAGAAAAGAGCGTATTGAAATGCTGACCGTATTGGCATTTGCTACTCCCATGGAATTGTTTTTCAGTGAAGTTTGGCTAATCTATGAATACCAACGTGGACTAATGCCTCTATTCGTTCCAGTTGGACATTATTTCCTATTTGATTTGGGCAGAATTATCGCTACTAAGATGAAGGAAAATCTCGCCATGTTATTATTGACTCCTTTCATCCCATTAGTTGCTTATGGCGTATATAGCGGAGGTGATACTTCTGCACTATTCCTCCTAATTCTCGTATTGGCATTTACAAAATGGGGTCCTCAACCTCGATTGTATGCAGCAATGGCTTGGGCTGCCTTAGCAATGGAATTATGGGGTACATATCTAGCCAATTGGACCT
>DUCL01000048.1:0-837 GCA_012959845.1 Candidatus Poseidoniales archaeon | reverse complement strand
AAGAGGCGAGAGGCTGAGGCTTTGGCCATCCGCACCTCTCTAAATCGTCAGCGCGGAGAACAACGCGCTAATACAAAGGGTGGAGAAGGAACTGTCGCATATGTCGCGGAAGAGAAATGTATTGGCTGTGACCAATGTACAATCGTCTGTGATGATGATGCGATTGAATTGTACAAGGCAGAGATGGCCAGCCAATTCATCAAGGTAGAGAGTAACCGCAAGGCCAAGATAATTCGCGATGCGTGTACTGGTTGTAGATTATGCGTTCTCGCTTGTCCTACCGATGCGATAACAATGATTGATTTGTGAGTGATTATTATGACAAAAGATGACAATGCAGATGCTCAAAGATTTGGAGGAGAATTTGGGCCATTTCGTAAGGATGGAACTTCTGGCGTAAGTCTTGGAACATTCAAGACATTGGTATGGGTTTCTAATTTGGGCGGCCTATTCCTGTGTGCGTTATCTCTTGAAATGCTATTTGTTCGCAAAATGTTTGGTTGGGGCCTATTGGCATTAATCGCTGCAGTCGGAATCGCATTATTTCCTTCAAATTACGAAATCGTTGGAATGGGTGACGATGCAAATGATGTCGATGAAGATCAAAAACTGCAAGACTGAATAATTTTGCATCCGAATTGACTACCAACAAATTATACGCAACACTGTTGTGTGACAATTCAATGCATAGAGCCATTTTTCATTCACCGCTTCATGATATTGAGGTGATTGTAAAAAATGAAGGAGTTACTAGTGTGAAATGGATAAGTCCTGAATATTCTGCAAAACTAACAATAATATGCAAACTACAGGCCAAACCAAGCCAAATGGAAAATA
>DUCL01000047.1:633-6246 GCA_012959845.1 Candidatus Poseidoniales archaeon | reverse complement strand
GGTTCCAACATAGCCAAATGCAACTCTTCCAGCATCACCAGCAATAACGACCGGAAAACCAGTTCCTTCAAGATGTGAAGGGGCTATCATTTGAGCTTCTGACCATGTACTAGCATCATCAAGAGAATATGAGAAGTATGGTAAATTATCACTGCCCATCCACATCGCATAGACATTTGAATCACTATCGACTGAAACCTGTGCTTCTTCTGCATTCCATGTATCTGCAGTACCACTCACTTCAGTAGGCAATACATGTTCACTCCAAGTCAATGCTCCATCATCAGTTTTGTACATCGAATAACCACTACCATCACAGCCAATTTGGCCACGATAGAAGTTACCATTTTCTGCCCCAATTAAATGTGCTGAAAGGCCACCACTCTGGCAATCGGCTGGAGCGCCAGGCAATTCAGGCCCCCATGTTGCACCACCATCTTGTGAGGCGGAGCACACTGGGAAAGGGAAGTTCCCATTGATACAAAATACCCACAAAGTTTCATGTAACATTGCGGGATATGGGGAAGAAGCAATCGTTTGATGGTCTTGTACTGAATATCCAGTTGCAACCGTAGGCCCAGTCCAAGAATCTCCTTCATCATCAGACCATTCAACAGTCATTCCAAGCAGGGCATGCATGTCAAATTTCATGATTCTATCAGTCCATGGGTCAACATAGATGTAAGGGTCATTAGAATTAGCCACCGGTAAGAATGGGCCATAGACATTCTGGCAAGTATAATCCAAATTATCTGCACTCATCGAGGTAAGTCCACTGCATTGTACTACAGCAGTGGAACCTGCTGGGCCGTTTCCATAGCTTGCCATATACAGATTACCAGTTGATGTAATTCCCATAGTAGGCTCAAAGGTACTCATTCCTATGCTGTAATAACTTCCAGCGGAAAGGAATGGAATGTTATCTCCACCGAGTGCTGAAGTGTTATTCATCGCATTTAATCCACCAGGATAGTGATACCAAGTATTGTTGCCCAGTTGCTCTTTAAATGTGAAAAAAGGGTCTTCCTCAACAATGACTTCGTCTACTTCGTCAGGGCCAAAGCAACCTGCTAACATTGACATTGAGATCAGTATTGCGAGAAAACTTGCCTTGAAATTAGACTGCACAATCTCACCACTATTGTCACTGGCCGCTAAAGAAGTCACTACCAAGCAATGGGAGTAATACGCTAGCATCTCCTTCAACACAAATATTAGGGGCATCAGGTTTCATTTTGCCCCAAGAAATTGCCTCGCGCAATCTAGCGCCTGAAAGGCTACCATCGTGTTCAGGAGCAGTAGTGATGTACACAGCGCTATCAAGGCCACCACGGTATTGATTCCACCAGATAACATGGTGTTTTGAAATACCGCCTCCAATCATCAAAGCGTTAGAAGTCTCAACGTCCCACGCTAAGTCTGACATATGTTGCTCATCTGCTAATGTGTCGATGTGGAATTCACGATGCTTTTGGCGAAGCATGAATAGTTGCGCTCCAATTGAACCATCGGTAATACCAGGGATGACAACGGGAATTTTGTGTTTTGCGGCCCAGTAAATGATAGTATCAGGTGTTCCAATTCGCTTGCCCAATTCCCAAACCAATTGGATTGAGCCGAATCCAATCCACGCATCAGCGCCTGTTTTTCCGGTCTCTTCAAGACGACATTTGTAGATGTCTTCTAATGCGGGCATAACCATCTTTTCAATTATTTCGCCATATGATGCATTTGGTACGATTACATTGCCAAGACGCATTAGGGAGTGCTCTCCAAGTTCAATATCATCTAGTTCAAAGGCCCCATGATAGTAGTGTTTGTAGGCTCTTGCAATATCATGGTCAAGCATTCCACAAGTAGTTGAAACTATGTTGAACATCTGTTGTTTTAATGCTTCAACAAAGAATCCACGTGTTCCAGTTGCACACAAACATGCAGGGAATGAAAGCCAATTACAGACCTTACTGCTATCTCCTTCGACCGCATCGATTTCAGATTTCATATCCTGTAAAATATCTCTTGCAGTAGCAAGTTTTGTTGCAGTAAATCCTCCAGCCTTTGCCATTTGATCTATCAATGAAGAGGGGGTGGTTAATGCCGAGAAATCATAGTCCACAACAGGGACATCAAAGGACTCAGGGTCAATTGCCATGTGCAAGGGCTGGTGTGCCCCTCATATCAAACTCGCTGTATTAGCAAGTGGCTATTATGCTCTCACATATCGAGCAATTGCTCCAATTCGTAAACCCTATCTCGCAATCGTGCTGCCTGTTCAAAATCTAAGTTTTTCGCAGCAACTTTCATCTCTGCCTTCAGTTCTACTATTAGAGTTTCAATCTGATGTGAATCAAGTCCCTTTAGAACATCATCAGGCTCATCATAAGTCAATTGCTTTTTTAATTTTTCAATTGGTAAATCATCTTCTCTAATGGTGCCTGAAGAACCATCTTGGCCAGAGCCGCTAGCCCATGCTCCAGCGCCTAATTTTAGGCCTTGAGCCCAATCACCTTCTTTACGGCCTCCTTTTTTGGCGATAAGGCGTTTCTTCCCATCAGCACTTGAAGTAGTTCCAGCGATTAAATTTTCAGTGTCTGGACCCATTGTAGGTAGTGCCTTTACAATCGTCTTTGGAGTAATTCCATTGGCGATATTGTGCGCATTTTGTCTCTCTCTTCGCTCAAGAGTTTGTCTAATCGCTGCCTCCATCGCTGGACTAAAACCATCAGAATAAAGCAAGACCTGTCCCTTCTCGTTTCTTGACGCTCGTCCAATGGTTTGTAATAGTGAACGTTCATTTCTTAGGAAGCCTTGACGGTCAGCATCAAATATTGCAACCAAACTAACCTCCGGTATGTCCAATCCTTCGCGCAAGAGGTTGATTCCAACGATAACATCGATGTGTCCGATTCGAAGTGCACTGATGATCTCTGTTCGTTCAAGCGTATCTATTTCGGAATGAAGGTGATGTGCTTTAACTCCCATTTTATTGAGATAGGCAGCTACTTCTTCAGCGAATTTGATGGTTAATACAGTTACTAATGTTCTCTCACCAACTGCTATTCTGGCATTTATTTCTGATAGTAAATCAGCGATTTGTCCAGTAGTAGGTCTAACCTCAATTTTTGGGTCAAGCAATCCAGTTGGTCTAATTTCCATCTTTGAAATTCCTTCAATAGATTGTAATAAATCATACATTGTTTCTGCCTGTGGATGCTTCTTTTCAAGGTCTGGTGCAAACGCACCACCACCTGATTTTGCGTGCAATAATCCATTTGGTATTTTTTGGCCAGTTATTTCACACAGGTGCCTTAGTTCTCTTTCTCCAGGCGTTGCAGAAACATAGACCATCCGTGGTACTAGTGATTGGAATTCAGGCATTTTCAATGGCCGGTTATCAGCAGCAGTCGGTAGTCTGAATCCATGCTCAATGAGGCTGTTTTTACGCGAACGGTCTCCAAAGAACATTCCTCCAACCTGCGGTAATGTTACATGGGATTCATCCATTATTACCAAGAATTTATCCTTGTCACCGTGGAATTGCTTAGCACAAGCAGCAAAGAAGTCAAGCATACAATAAGGACGTTCACCTTTTTTTCTGCCATCAAAATGTAATGAATAGTTTTCCACCGCAGTACAGTGGCCAATCTCTCTGAGCATTTCCAAATCATATCTTGTTCTCTGCTCAATACGATGCCTTTCCAATTCTCTCCCTTCACTTGCATAGTGTGCGATTCTATCGTCAAGTTCAGCCTCAATAGAAACCAATGAGGCTTCAAATTGTTCTGGATTTGTCATAAAGAATTGTTTTGGATGTATCCATGCTTCCTCTAAATCATCCAATACTTCCCAAGTTACTGGGTCACACACTTGCACCTTTTCCACCCCATCTAGGCCGAAGCGAACCCTGAGAGGGTCATCACGACTCGGCATCCAAATATCGATTACTTCTCCACGAACTCTGCATTGACCTCTCGACAAATCGCTGCTAATTCTTTGGTATTGTAATGCGATTAATTCCTTAAGCAAATCTCTTGTTTCAATCTGTTGTCCAACATGGCATCTAATGTGATATTCAAGGAATGTCTCAGGAGGATTCAATCCGTAAATACATGAAACTGATGAAACTACGACACAATCAGGGCGAGTGACCAAACTGGCTACAGCAGCAAACCTCTCCTGCTCAATTCGCTCATTGATTGAAAGTTCTTTATCAATATACAAATCTCTCTTGGCCAAGTATGCTTCAGGTTGATAATAGTCATAATGGGATACAAAATACTCAACAGCATTTTGAGGAAAATAGCCAACCATTTCATGGTGCAATTGTCTCGCTAAAGTTTTGTTATGAGATATGATCAAAGTAGGAATATTGAGATTTTCAATCACTTTGGCCATAGCGAATGTTTTTCCACTCCCTGTGACTCCTAATAAGACGCATCTTGACTGTTGCTTTTCCAATTGGGAAATCAATTTTTCAATTGCTTTTGGCTGGTCACCAGCAGGCTCAAAATCGGAGTGTAATACAAATCGTTTAACATCTGGTGATAAATGCTCAAGTGCAGCACCTTCAAGCGCCTTGGAAATATCAAAGGGATCTCTTTCCAGTAAATCAGAATCACCAACATCCCGGTCAGCAACCAGTTCAAAGGCGCCTTCATCATCCCATTCTCCGACCAAACTTATTCCTCCAATCGTAGTAATAAAATAATTTAGAAGGCAACGGGTTTTGAAGTCTTTGTAATAATTAATCAAGGAAGGTACAATCCACCATTGACATGAATAATTGCGCCGGTAATATATGATGAATCTGGCCCGATTAAGAAAGAAATAGTTCCAGCCATGTCTTCAGGTGATGCAACTCGCTTCAATGGAACTTGTTGTTCTCTCTCCTCTCTCTTTTGCTTTGAATCTCCAGCTAGTATTGCAGTATCAACAAATCCAGGTGCAAGGATATTGACTCTCTTTCCTTGAGGTCCAACCGCCAGTGCTAATGAGCGAGCCCACATTGCTAATGCTGCCTTTGATGCTGAATAATCTGCACCATGCGGTGAGCCACGTGAGCCTAATTGTGAGCCGACAACAACGATTCTTGCATTATCAGTAAGGTGAGGTTGTACCGCCTTCCACACACCAACAGCACCTTCAAAATTAGTCTTCATTGTACTTCTTAAGTCATCGATGGTCATTTCTTCAGCGGCAACTCTTTGATATCTGCCATGATTCAATACCAGAGCATCAATTCCTCTATGCATCCATGGATGAATTCCCAGTAGAGCCACCTCCCCATCATCATTACAATCAACTTTGACCGCCAATGCATCAGCACCAGTTTTTCTAATATCGTCAACTACCATTTCGGCAGGTTTTGAAGATGTATAATAGGTTAACAAGATGTCATACCCATCCGCTGCTAAGCGTTTGCTGGTTGCAGCGCCAATTCCACGACCGCCTCCAGTAACCAATGCAATCGGGCGGCTCATGCACTTGCCAAGCATTACTCAGTCATCAAACCAACCGCTTGATTTCTTTTCTCTTGATAATAATAAATGCAATTATTACAGTTCGAAACCACAGTGCTTACAGAATTTTGCATTGAAATCATGACCTTCCTTT
>DUCL01000047.1:0-623 GCA_012959845.1 Candidatus Poseidoniales archaeon | reverse complement strand
CAATTCTTGCAGGCTTGAGTACTAATATCACCAATTTTCATCATTTCAGTAGAGATAATTCCCGTTGGAACAATAATCAAACTATAGCCCATAATCATAATGAAAATCGCTAACATTTTTCCTAACGGAGTAATTGGAACAGTATCTCCATAACCCGTACTAGTAAGCGTTGTTATAGCCCAATAGACACTTTGAGGAATTGATGTGAATCCATTATCTGGACCTTCAACAAGATACATTCCAGCGCCGGTAATAAAACTGAGAACTGTGATGGTTGAAAGGAATACGATAATCCTTGTTTTTGATTTAATGATGGCCTCGGTTAGAATATTTGCTTCGCCTAAATAGCGTGATAATTTGAACACTCTAAATACTCGTAATAATCTGAGTCCTCTAATGACCAGAAGACTTTGTGCACCAGGGAAGAATATACTGAGGTATGTCGGTAATATGGCCAATAAATCAACAATCCCGAAGAATGAAGTGGAATATTTTACTGAATGTTCAGTTGAATATAATCGCAAAATATATTCAATAGTAAATATAATCGTAAAGAACCATTCTAACATTACCAATTGTGAATGGTAGACCTTATCTATTGAATCTACACTTTCTAGTGATAC
>DUCL01000046.1 GCA_012959845.1 Candidatus Poseidoniales archaeon | reverse complement strand
AGGGAGAGAAGACAAGCCTGGAAAGAAGGAAGATTGGGTGATAATCCAAATCCGGAACGACCTCAAGGCGAAATAAAGAAAGGTGTTCAACCTCCAACTAAAAGGAAGAAGCGCCCTCGTAACTGAATTATTCAGGTGGATTAGCCGCAATCAATAGTTGGTCCATTTGCAATAGGCCGTACCCATAATGGTCATCATGGCTAGTTTGCCCATCTTGCATCTTTGAACTGTCCATCAGATACTGCTTTACATCATTTACCGTACTTGCACTACCTTGACTGCCATTGGCTGCGAGTTCTGGATTGTTCTCTAGCAGTAGTGCAATTGCACCGGTGACGAATACTGTTGCAGCGCTGGTGCCGTCTACCAATGACCAAGTTCCTTGGTTATTGATTACCGGAACTCTATATGCAGGGGCAACAATTTCTGGTTTTTTGTGTGGGTCATTACGTGGTAATAATATCGGCAATGGCAAAAACCTTCCGTTATTATCTCCAACACTTGAACCTGACCAAATAGTTCCAGTTGAAGTGACTCCTCCGACTGCGATTACAGCAGTTTCGCTAGCAGGAGAGGCAACATCGCCATCGTCATCTGTTCCATCATTTCCTGCCGCAGCAATGACGAAAATCCCCTTGTCGATTGCATCATTTGCGGCATCGCCTGAATCCCTTCCACTCTGTAAAAAGAACGGCAATGCGCCCGGTGCACCACCCAATGAAAGAGAAATAATATGTGCATTATTCTCAACACACCAGTCTATTGCAGCTACAACATCAGCATCATCGCCAGAGCCATTGCTTTGTAATGCCTTGGCAACTAATAATTCAACATTAGGCGCCATACCTTCAATCCATCCATCCGCCACCAAGATTCCTGCCATACTAGTTCCGTGGCCGTGGTCATCATACGGGTTAGATTTTCCATTTACGAAATCCATCCATCCCACCAGATTGATCCCCTCTAAATCACCGTGAGACCTGTCAAGGCCAGAATCAACAATGCACACTCGAATTCCTTTTCCAGTTGCAGTCATGTTGTCAAATTCAATTAAGTTTTGATATTTTGTCTGAGAGTTCAATGCAGAATCGCTCGGACGAATGCTAATTATTCCCTCTTCCATCAATACAGAACCAATGTATCCAACTGTTAGCAAGAGAGTAAGTACTACTGCAAAACTTACAATCTTCCGCACAAGGGCAAGGTCCTTGTGTAAGTGCTGGTCATCATAGAACACATTTGAATCTCTAATTTCCGCTTCAAATTGTTGCTGGTTTTGTTGTGAAACCGCTTCCTCATCACTGATGTCAATAGGGTCCAATACTTCTCCCCAAGGAGTAACTGGAGGTAATTTATCTTTCGACATAACAATCAACTAAGTGCATTTACAATTTCTTCTAAAGTATCACTGAATAATTTTGCTTCTTCTTCGGTGTTATACATATATGCTGAAGCACGGAGTGAGCCATTGACATGGCCCTTAGCATTAAACCAAGAATGTACACAATGTTGTCCAGAGCGAACCATTACATCGGCAGCCTCATCAAGTAATATTGCCGTGTCATGGACCGATAACTCATGCAATAATAGAGAGCAAATCCCACCCCGTAGGCTAGCATCTTCAGGACCAATTATCTCTACTCCATTCAAATCTTTAACACCTGCAGTCATTATTTTGTTGAGTTTAATCTCATGCTCAAATATAGCATCCATATCTTGCTTTGCCAAATATTCAATTGCAGCACCAGCGGCAATCATTCCTGAAAAATTACCCAATCCACCTTCAAACCGAGCAGGTGGTTTAGCCCATTGTAATGAGTCATAATGAGATGTGACAACTGTTTGGCCGCCCGCTTGGATTGACCTTAGTTCATCAAGCAAGTCAAAACGACCCCACAGAGCACCCATGCCAGAAGGGCCACACATTTTGTGGATTGAAAATGCAATGAAATCAATATCCAAATCCTGCACATCAACTTTCATGTGCGGAAGCGATTGAGCGCCATCAACAGCGATTAGTGCTCCATGGTCATGGGCAATTTTTGCAATTTCTTTAATTGGAGTTGAAACACCATCCAAATTACCAACATGGCTCATGGAAACCAATTTTAGTTTATCTCCAACATCAGAACATATTTCTTCAAATGCTTCAAGGTCAAATGTATTGTCTTCATTGCTAGCAACTACACGGTGATCAATTCCCTGTTCTTGTTCTAACTGAAGCCAAGGTACAAGATTTGAATTATGCTCTCTATCGGTGGTTAATACTACATCTCCTTCAGACCATTTCATACCATGTGCAATTTGATTAATTGACTGAGTCGCGTTTCTAGTAAATACTACTTCATTTGCTGAGGGTGCATTCAAAAATGACGCGATGGAACGCCTAGAGTCTGCAACTCTTTTAGAAACCGCAATTCCATAACGATGGACTGAACGCCCTCCGCAACCCGGGTATTTTGTGTAATAATCATTAATCGCTTCAATTACACAATCTGGCTTAAGAGTTACACACGCATTATCGAGATATGCTGGAACATTATCTCCTCGTAATGTTGGAAAATCTTCCCGAATTGACTTAATATTCATCACCATGCCTCCGAATCAGGTAAAAAATCCAGCGCTGGAGCATTTATGTCACAGCCAGGGCAAGTATAACGAGTTGGCATTACTTGTCCACAACCGCTACACGGCATACCGGTAATACCCATTGTTCCACATCCTTGATTGAGACACGGAATTGCAATATCTCCTGTTTCATTACGCTGTACATTTACATCCGTTTCACATTCTGGACAGAAGGATTTTTTCTTTTCCACAACCTCATCTCCCAAACTTGAAAGTTCCGCATCAGCAGCAAAAGCGGCTTTGGTTTGCACTCTTGTATTTTCTCCAAGCATTCTTTGAGGGAACCAAATAACCCAAAAGTATACAGGAAGTATCAAAATACCACAAACAATGTGCAAAAGAAGGAAAATATTTCTATCACCATCAAGGGCAATTCTCTCTGAAACATAATGCGCTCCCGACCATGTTGAAATAATGACGAGCAATAACCAAGTGACAAAAACCAATGTCCAACCAGCCAAAGAATGCTCAGCCATTTCAACCTCCATCACACGTACATCTTCATGGACATGGTAGGCCTCAACATGCATATCTCTAGTTTCCAGAACAGCCTTCCAAAAGAATGACAGCAAGAATAGTACGGTTAGAACTATTAGAGTGCCCCACATCAATTGTGACAATACAATTCCAAATGGGAAATCACTATTTTCTACGTGGAACATGATTTGAGCAAGGAACATGGCATTCCACATTACTAACAACGTAAGTGCATGTGAACGCATAATAGGGAATAAATTCCATACTTGAATAGCAAACCAAACCCAAAGGATGGCAGAAACAAGCATCTGGAAATAAGCGAAACCTCCAATTGCACCAGTCATTCCATCAATTCCAGAGATAGTTGCATCCCCGCCACTAAATATTTCACTTGAAATAGACCCAACCAAGAAAGCGATTGCACCCAATAACAAGGTCATCCAATGTTGTTTTTCCCATTCGTGCAATGCAAGTTTAGATTGGAATTTCAACTCCCTGCGGATATCATCAATCCTTATTCCGATGCCTTTCAAAGCAGGATGCAAATCTGCAACACTAAATTTCAATGTCATATCCCTAAGTCGAAATGGCATTTCGTCATGAGTGTCGTCAACCTGATTTGGTGTGACATCTAACTCGCTCATATTGAACCCCTAAGGGGTTCACCTTTGAGTCCTTTCCCTTCACTGGATAAGGAAAAGAGAATAATTGAGGGTGATGTATAAACAGGAAGGGCAGGTGGAAGGAGCGTTGCCGAGATCGCATAGCCTGGTATCGCGCTCGACTGGAAATCGAGTGGGCCTGACCCGCGGGAGTTCAAATCTCTCTCTCGGCGCCAATAACGCTTTCACAGAAAGCGTTATCGGCTGGTATTTGAAGAATTATAATCACTTGTTAGTTTCAAAAACCGGCGCCAACCGATGCTATTGGCTGCCAATTTTATAATGAAGAGATAGCATAGTGCTGCAAATAAAATGCGGAAGTATGTTATTGACTAATCCACTGCATGACACTATGGGCATGCCTGATATTGATGATGACCGTTTTTGGTGGTCATTGCTGATAATCGGTTGTCTATTGAGTCTTATCGCAATAGTAAGTTCAGATATAGGCCTCGACACTCATATTCGCATGAATGCAGCAAATTCTGAAGATGGCTCGTTACAGTGGGGGCATACTCGCACAGTAGACCCTCTTGCAAGCGACCCAGATTATAGCAAGGTGATTGAGCCGCAATTAGTTGCTCAATCGGACTCTCAATTCTTTACAATTAGTACAACCGTTATTTTTGCAGTTGGTCTTGCAATAAGCGGTTTTGTCAATCCATTTGAAAAGGAAGATGGAAAATCTGTTTGGAGTCCTAGATTGCCAGCAATATTATCTATTTATCCAGTCTTCATCTACGCAATTGGCAGAGGATATTTCGAGCCAATTTTTGCAACTATCATGGCTCTTTCAATCGGTGTGATTGGGATATTAAAAGTCAGTAAAAGAAGTACACAGGCAATATTACTACTTGTTTCATTATCTCTTGTACTATACCTAAAAGGAATTGAGATGGATACAATCTTTTGGTTCATTATCATTGGAGGAGTTGCCAATAATGTTGGTCAATTTATTGATGATAAATTTAGTTTGGATGAAAGCAAAGATTCTCCACTTCAGCAACCATTTTTGATGGCAGTAGCGACATTTTGTTCTGTAGCAATATTGCTACTTGTTGCAGGAATGGCAGGAATGGGCGGAACTCTCTCCGCGATTAGAGATTATCCCCTACACTTTTTGTTTGCATTATTTGGCTCATTTTTAGATGTAGTGATAATTTTTGGATTATTTGGTATGGTGATGTGGCCATTCATTATTCCAATGCTAAACAATCTGAAGCAAATCAGATCTTATAATGTATCACTGCTCGCTTCAGCATGCGCAGGATTATTAGCTGCGATTTGGATTTATGTTGCAGTTTTGTGGACTTATGAAGCAGAGTTGTGGGGAGCCGAATGGCCCGATATTATGTGGATAATGGGTAATAATGGCAGATATATTTCTTTACTGATAATTCCACTATTTGCGCTGATGGCATATACAGCAAAGCAATTCCCCGAAATGCCTTCACTTTGGTCGCCTAAAGAGAAATCAAAAACATTACTGTTGGCAATAATTCTAGTATTGCCTTTGACGTTATTGGCATCTCTACATGGACAAACAATGTGGACTGATGAAGCGGCAGAAGTGTTGAGCGATTCGATGGAGGACGATCAACAATTCATCTTTATCCATGAGCCTACTCTTGCTATGCATTGGCTTTACACCATTAGAAGCGATTTAGATTTGGACGGTCAGAGAAATATTACAGGGCACTGGCGGGCACCTGATTCTGGCTGGCAAGATGAGGTGGTTAATGCCACGCAATATCCAAATCGGGGAGATATTAGTTCAATACAGTTCATAGTAGTTTCACCTGAAATAGAGACAACTATTCCCGAAGGTTGGGAAATATTACAACAAGGAAAGGCTCCATTGCTAAATGGCGGCAATTTATGGACAATATGGGTCAAAGAATTACCTTTACCAAATTAGGTAATTGATTATTTTGGCGGCATAAGCGGAATATATTGGCGCGAAGCGGTTATATTGGGTGTGTCAGTCGCTCGCTTCACTGCCACCATGGCTTAGCGGTATAGCACCTCATTGGTAATGAGGAGGTCGCGAGTTCAATTCTCGCTGGTGGCTCCTTTGATATCTATTGCTAGCGGCGGAGCCACCAGCTGAGGACAGAACGCTTACTACTGGTTTTCGCACTTCCCTTTGATAACTGATGATTTTAGCGGTCCAGTGCCCACCTCTCTCTGGTGGCTATTTATTGTAATTCCGAAAGTTCCGTTAGGTTGGAAAAAAGCATTCACGACATATATTCTCCCTCAAAGTATAATAGGTGTTTTTTACAGTTGAATGATTGGAGAGGGAGACTTTTCCAGATGGGATGCAAATGCAGGGAAATAACGAAAGTAAGGTAGAAATGCGCCAAAGAGTGCGTGACCTTCAGAGCCAAGTAGATGAATTAAAAGAGTTAGTGAACACATTACTAAGTGTCATTGTTGAAGAACCAGACGGTGTGCATACAGGTGCAGCACCATCTATCCCGGGACACCCTCACAGCAATTATTG
>DUCL01000045.1 GCA_012959845.1 Candidatus Poseidoniales archaeon | reverse complement strand
ACTTCAGTTCATTGGGCTCAGTGTACCAGAGAGCCAATCGAGGTTGATTCACAAGCAGTAGACTGCCCAGTATTGATGACCAGTGAAGGTTTTACTCCACTCTTTTCAGTATGTGTTCCGGCAGCGGTTAAAGGCCAAAGATTAGCGAGAAAAGAATCGTTTTGGTCTGGAAAGGAAGGGCAAATGGTCCTTGCCAATGACCTGACCTTAATCGATGATGGATTGATGGAAGGCGGAATGGGTAGTTCAAGCCGTGATGGCGAAGGAGTGCCGAGTCATACTCAAGTTTTGGTTGAAAATGGTCGACTAGTTGGCTCAATGTGGTCGACTAGAGATTCGGCACAAATGGTGGCTGAAGGACGTATAGAACACGCTCAATCAACAGGTTCTGCGGTTAGAGGTAGTCACCAATCACCACCATATACTGGATGTTCAGACATGATTCTAAAATCTAGTAATGGGGGAAAGAGTCGAGATGATTTGATTTCTCATATGGAAGATGGATATATTGTTCACAGTGTGATGGGAGCGCATACTGCCAACCCTACCAGCGGTGATTTTTCGGTGACGACGAGTACTATTCTAAAGGTGGTTGATGGTCAAATTGTAGGGCCGATTAAGCAAGCAGGTCTTTCGGGAAATATTGCAAAGGCGCTAACAAATGATGTGATATTAGGTGATAGGCCGATAATTCAAGACTCATATTCAACAGGTGGAATGCATATTCCGGATGTATTGGTGATGAATGGATTCAGAATTAATCCGGCTTGAAGTTCGGAAAAATATCATTTCAACAATAGCAATATTGCTTTGTTTACTTTCATTTTTCTTATTTGACTCGTGAAATTGTTTATTAGCCGTAGTCAATGTTGTATAGAACCATGGAGGTCAAGGGAGTGTTAAGTCTCAACCAAATCGCACGAAAGCCCGCATCCTATTCAGTGAATAGGACACTAATGAATGACAATGATAGAGGTGTCAAATATGTCAGATGGACAGTTTGATACCTACATTACAGCAGTACAAAAGGAATGTCCAGACGTAGATTCCGAAACAATTGCTGCTGCATTTTTGAAGTACCAAGATGATTTCAAAATTCCTCCTCAGGACTCGATGAGATCTATTATTCGAAGTCTAAACAGTTCTAAGTCAGTGCCAAGCACTAGGTCTAGTGGTTCCTCCTCATCCAAGTCGAGAGCGACAAAGAAAGTTGAACGTTTGAGTGAATTGAAGGCAGATGATAAGGAAATTGAAATTGAAGTTGAAATTATTTCACACAATATGCGTGAACAAACAATCCGAGGTGAGCAAAAACAAATTGCTTTCGGCTTGTTAGAAGATAACCCTTGGGCAGAAAATGGAGATAAAAATCGCTGGGAATACAAAGATTGGGCGCCGAGTCCAAATCTTGCACCTGGTTCAATCGTAAGACTTGAAGGTGTTTCTGTAAACGAATATCAAGGAAAAATGTCTCTGAATATCAATCAATCTTCACGAGTAGTTGTTATTCGTGAAGGAACAAGGGCAGTTGTAGCACCGGGGGAAGCCCAAGATATCGCTACACTTCCAAGTGACGGCTATGTCTGTGTTGTCGGTAGAGTTATCTCCTCAAGAGAAGACCAAATACACAAAAAAGATGGCTCTGGTTCAATAGATATCGTCCGAGGAAGATTGGCTGATGAATCTGGAACGATAGGTTTCCTATCTTGGGAGTCATTTGAACATGAAGTTGGTGCATTAATAAAAATCGATGGAGCTCAAGTTCGTACGTTCAGAGATACACCTGAATTAAATTTTGGTAGAACAACAAAAGTTGAATTATTCCATGACAAGAATTTTGCAGATACTGAAACATTATCCGTACAAACAGTCTTGACGATTAGTGATTTGCGAGATGGGTCAAGAGATGTTGATGCAGTTGTTCAAATCACTGAATGGGCGAAGAGAACTTTCACAAGAGATGGTGTTGAAAAGTACCTTTGGTCTGGACAAATTGCAGACCCAACCGGTCGATGTAGAATGAGCGCCTGGGAAGATTTGCCTATTGATGAGAATAATTTACCAATCACTGTAAGGTTGAAGGGCGTTAGAGTTAGAGCATGGCAAGGAATACCAGATATTACTGTTGATAATGCAGATCAAGTTGAAATTTTGGAAACATCACCTTGGGATGAAGATATTGATTTTAGTACACAAACAGTGGAAGTAGTGCTCAATGAATTAGCCACAGGAGCAAGTAGGGTCGGCGTTTCAACCGAGGCAATCGTGGTAAGTGTTAGAGAAGATTCCGGATTTATTCAAAGATGTACAGAATGCAGGAGGGTGCTGAGAGATGGCCATTGTGCAACACATGATGCAAATGCTGGCAATACAGATGTTAGAATGAGGTTGGTGATTGACGACGGGTTAGCAAGTATGTCCTTACTAATTAACAAGGAAGGAAGTTTAGGTCTCCTTGCAATGACAGAAGATGACCTCAGTACTGAGATTTCTTCAAATGGACAGTCAGATTTTGTGCAAACTCTTAGATCAAAGATGTTGGGGAGAAATATTCGTGCTTCCGGGCGAACAATCGTTGATGAACAAGGTGGCATGATGTTGGCTGATAGTGCCGAACTTGTAGAGGAGGATGCTGAGATGAAAGCAACTGAAATTAGAGCGCAATGGGGGGTTAATTGATGCAGGCATCACCAAGAGCAAAGCGTCAACCAGCATGGCATATGCTCGCATCAGAGTTTAGGGATGCTACCCTTAACGAAAAGGGGTCTGGAGAATTTGATCCTTCCTTTGTCATTACAAAATTAGGGGCAAAGGTGAATCGTGTAATAGTCGCTGGATTATTGGAGAGATTGGAAATACGTGAAACCGCAAATGGTTCCACTATGTATCAAGGCCAATTACGCGACCCATCAGGTCAGCATTATTTCTCAGTAGGAGATTATGCCAGTGAATCAATGCGCGAATTAACGGTGGCACTAACTGAAAAAATTGAAGCGGGCGAACCGGAGTTGATATTGATGGTCGCTAAGGCACGATGGTACCAAACAGAAGAAGGCGCTGTCTATACTTCACTACGACCTGAAGAAGCGTGCATCATTGACGGAAAGACATATGCAAATTGGATAACACGTGCTTGCCAAGGTACTATTGATAGGATGAATGCATTCTCGGCATCTTTAGAATTAGAGCCAACACAACAAGCATATGCATCAAGCGATAGTATTCCGGCAAATCTGGTAGATGGGCTAGTAACATCCAGAAATCACTATGGAGAAATTGATTTGGAGCAATACAAATTGAATGTAATGCAGGCATTAGATATCGCAGAGGGTAAAATGGCCAACGCGACAACAGCGGTGCCAACCCCCAATTTATCATCGGCTGATGAAGATGAAGGTGGTTCAGAAGGCTCCGATTTAGAAGAATGTGCGTTAACGATAATCCGTCATCTTGACCAAGGCGATGGTGTTGACTTTGATGCAGTGCTTAGTAATGCCAATGCGAGAGGTTTTTCGCGTCAAGATAGCGAAGCGATGTTAGATGAATTATCAGAAAGAGGAGTCATTCATGAGCCTAGATTTGGTTGGTTCAAAATAGTTGAATAAGTGATTGACAATCCAACACATTGAATACCCGCTCGGGTCGTGCCTGTGATAGAGGTCACAGCATGGCAGGAATAGATTTCTTCATTCGTCCCGCAACAGGGACAACAAGTTCAGATTGGATTCGAATACCAAATACGGATATTAAAGTGAAACTTACTCGTAGAATTACGAGAACAATAGTTAGAGGTGGAGAGGGAGATAACCTGCATGACGAAGGCTCTGAATCCACTGTTTATTCGGTTAGCGGAGAAATTGGTATTGATGAATATAAAAATTTGATTTCAATCTTTAGAACCGGACAGCCATTCATCCACGATCCATTTGAAGAGAGAGATGTAAAGGTCGTTTTTGCGAGTATGGAATATAACAGTGATAACGAATCATTCGTACTAGAATTAATTGAAGATATTGTTTGAGGTGAATAGATGAGGATTTTGGATGAAAAGAGAGAAGGTCTCTATGTCATTCGAACTCTTGATGTATTAATGTCCTCAGGAGTAGGTCTTGAAGCAGCATTACACACAATCGGTCAAGGCGGTTATGGAATAATCAGTGAAGATTTTTCTCAAATAATGAAGAGATTGTCAAGTGGCAAATCGCGCGGTATTGAATATGAGATAAAAAGTATGATGAATCTTGCAGAATCTGATGGTTACCGTAGATTATTGAATACTCTATACAATAACGTAACACAAAATACCGACATCGTTGAAACTTTGAGAAAACAAGGTTCGAGGCTGGAAGAAGAAAGGGCAGAAGAAGTCAAAAAATATATTGAAGAACTCGGGGGCGTTCCTGAAACATTACTTTCAATTGGCATGATAGGTCCAATTATTTTGTCAATTGCTGGCCTAATTCCACAATTATTGACTGGCGACATTGCAGCATTTATGTCAATTCCCGACCCTGATTTGATAAAGTCAGTAGTGAATGGTGGGTTGGTTCTCACTTTAGTTGGTATGTTTTTCATCGGCTTGAAGGCCCACACAAAGGACCCAGGATTGTGATAATATGCTTTTCCGTTTCCTAGAAGCCTTCAACAGTGAACCTTTGTTACTCTATTTGGGTGTAATAGGAATTGCCATTGCAGGTGGTGGCATCCCTCCGATGATAGAGCGAAACCGGAGGAGAAAAATAGAGAATTCTCTACCTGGATTACTTGAGTCATTAGCTAGTTCAGTTGGTGCAGGACATGGTTTGCAAGAGGCGATGATGGAGCAAGCAAAAAACATGCCAGGTTTGCTCAGTGAATTATTGAAACAAACATTAGAAGAAAGTCATGCTTCGGATATTAATTCCGCATTAACATCTTTTTCAGCGAAAACAAGATCGTCACAGGTACAAAGAGTGATGATGCTAATTGAAACAGCGATGGACCAAGACGCACCATTGCAAGTAATTCTTGAAAGTTTAAGTCATGATTATGAGAGACTAAACGATTTAATCAACAGAAGAGAAAATGAATTATTGGGAAGGGGTATTCTTATCATAATGTTCGTCTCTATCGGTCTTCCTGGACTTATCGCATTTATCGTTGGCCTTTTCGCACCAGCGAGTTCCGGATTCAAGTTAGATGATTTCAATTCCACATTTGGCACATTCTTTGCTGCTGCTTCAGCAGTGGGAGTAGGCGTCTCTGGTAGAATGCTAGGTCGTTTGAAGAGTTATTTGTGGTTCTTGCCATTGTGGATGGCAATATCGATGGGATTGTATTTAGGTGCTGTAAAGGCAATAGGTGGCGGTTGAAATGTCTGAGAAAATATTAGAACAATACGGAAGAGTAACGATTTACATGGAAGAAAATCATCCTTCCCCGATTTACCATGTCGAAGGTGCAGTTGAACCCAATCCTTATGGCGATTTGCAAGTCCTTTTGGAAGATGATGCTCTTGAAGAAGTGATGTATAATGGTGGCGCACAATGCGTTAAAATCGCTCACAGAGAACATGGGATGTGTAGGACAAATATCTGGATTGAAGATGGAGAAGGATTACAAATTGCTAAAAATATTGCAGCATTTACCAATGTTCCATTAGGAGATGGACCTGGTATGGTTCCAATTTTTGATGGAAGATTACCTGATGGTTCCCGTGTAAATGGAACAATTCCTCCAGTCACTCCAGATGGCCCAACACTGACAATTAGAAAGTTCAAGGAAGACCCACTCACCATAGTTGATTTGGTTCGCTTTGGAACTGTTAATTCGAGACTTGCAGCAATGATGTGGGTTTGGATTGAAGGATTGGATAGCCGACCTGCGAATTTCGTAATTGCAGGTGGTACAGGTTCTGGTAAAACTACTACTCTAAACTGTATGGGAATGTTTATTCCATGGTCAAGACGCTTGCTAACGGTAGAAGATACTGCTGAATTGCAAGTTTATCATGACCATTGGTTGAGAATGGAGACCAGAAGAGAGAGGCCTGACGGTACTCCTGAAGTCGATATGAATGATTGTTTGAAATCATCATTGCGTATGCGCCCTGATAGAATAATTGTCGGTGAAGTGCGTGGTCCTGAATGTGCAACTCTATTGACTGCAATGAATACTGGACACGATGGTTCATTCGGTTCTCTGCACGCTAATACTGCCCAAGAAACAGTTACAAGAATGATAAATCCTCCTATGAATGTTCCACCGATCATGCTTTCTGGACTTGATTTGATAATCATTCAAGCACGTCTTCACGTCAATGGAAAAACAACTCGTAAAATCACTGAAGTTGCAGAAATTGCTGGAATGGAAGGGGATAAACCTCGTCTCAATATCATTTGGAAGTACAATGCAGCTACTGACCAAATTGAAGAAACAGGAATTCCTAGCAAATTAAGAGAAACGATTTGTAA
>DUCL01000044.1:388-6516 GCA_012959845.1 Candidatus Poseidoniales archaeon | reverse complement strand
CCAGGTGGAGTTCCTGTCTCACTTCCCAAATATAGATCATCATGATGATGAGCATGACCGCAACCACGCATTGTTTCAACATGTATCATCGTAGGTCCACCGCCCTCTAATGTGAATTCACGCGCACAGGCAGTACTTGCGTGCCAAGCGGCTGGGTCAGAGCCATCGATTGTCCAAGATGGGAATCCCATGGCAACTGCTTTATCAGCCCAAACTTCAACTCCAGATTGCTTTGCTGGAGGTGTGTCCAAAGCGATTTGGTTATTTTGCAATATGTAGCAAATTGGTAGTCCTCTGGCACCTGCCAAGTTCAATGCCTCCCAATATTCTCCCGATGATGAAGCGCCTTCGCCGATACAAGCAATATGGAAGCGTTGCAGATTCTGCCTCCACGCAGCAAATGCTAATCCAGTCATGGTAACGCTAGCAATAGGCAATGGGGCAGTAGGGGGTAAAACACCTACATGCCATGCACCAATGTGCAAGTCTCTTCCACCTGCATTTTCCCAGCCACCATTTTGATTAGAGCCTGCTTTTCCAACATTTGCCGCCATAACATCTAGGGGCGTATCTCCCATTGCTAATCCAAGACCCATATCTCTAATCATCGGAGCAACTAAATCTCCATCGTAACCATTTCCAGGAGTTGCGTCACGCGGTGCATCAATTTGGCGATTAAGGGCAGTAGCAACTGCAACAACCCCTTCTTGCCATGTAGAACGGAAGCCCTTTCCACCGAATTTACTTCCATCAGGAGTTTCTATTCCTTCGCTGAAAATATCCTTTAACTGACCATCCAAATATCGGGTTCTTTCCATAAGACGTTGCCACTCAAGACGCTGTTCTATAGTTACAGACATATAATGTGCCAAGCGCCTTAAGGTCAAGCGCATATCTATGATGAAATGCGTGTTTCGTCTGTCCAAAAATTCATCTAAGGTTCTTCTTGGAATAACTTCAAGGTCATTTTGACCTTCCATTTTTGCATTGACTTGTGCTTTCATTTCTCGTTCCAATGCCTCTAACAAACGATTACTAAAACTGTCCCATGAGGGGCCTTCGAATTGCTTTGGCTCATTTCCAATGATATGATCCCAAACGGTTGCAACTAGGAAAAGATGGCCGTCATGACGTTGTGTTACAAAGCGAAGAACCTCTTGTCTTGCGGCATCTGCAGGAAGTTGTTGAGTAAATTCGAGAGGTTGTTTTGGACGCCATTCAGCGCCGTGAATAACAGGTAAGTCGCCTTGTTCCATGTTGCTGCCTCATGTTGGGGCAGAAGGGGGTCTCCTTCAAGCCTATGCATTATATCCACCAAACAACCGGAGAAAGATTGATATTCAATAAGTACCAACAATAAAGCATGCCACCTCAAGAAGTAATCGGTAAACTTGCTGAATCCATTGCTGCATCTGCTGCAGATGCTGTCAATTTGGAAAAGGTGGAAAAGAAATGGTGGTGGAAACCACTAACAAAATTATTAATTGTTGCTCCTTTTGTTGCATTAGCAGTGTATTATTATAGTTGATTTACAACAATATTATTCCGCTTCAATACGATTACTCATTTCTGAATTATAGCATTCATTGAGAATATCTTGATTTCTAAATGTCAAGATAAAACCGAACATTGCTGGAACGCATAGTAGCCCTAAGGAAAGAGGCCACGAACCAGACAGGTCATACACCGGCCCAACAATTAGTGGCCCGACAATTGTACCTGCTGCCCAAGCAGTGCCGAATGCTCCAAAAGCCAATCCAGGATTTCCTGAACCATACGCTTGGTTAGCAGCAGCATCTATCATCGTTAGCATAGGTATTTGAGTTGCTGCGATAGCAAATTGGTATATTCCAAGCATAATAATCATCGCAATAATCGCTTGCATACCTGATAATTGGAATCCTAAAATTCCGACCAATGCCAAAGAAATAGTTACGACTATCCACCCCATTAACATATATCTAGTAGGTCCGTTTTTGTCGACAAGTTTTCCCCAAAACAATGAACCAATACCTTGGGTGAATACCATTACTAGCAATACTCCACCAATCGCTGCAGGTTTTAGGCCAAGTTCATCATTGAGAAATAATGGCCCTCCTGCCTCCAAAGCACCTGTTGCCAGTGTGGTTATTGCAATCAATATTCCAACCCTTAACAATACAGGATTGGTAATGAATACCTTTAGAGAAACATTGCCTTGAGTTGGCTCTTGAGCATCGCCAATAGCAGAAGATGCATACCAAACAAATGGTATTACAGAAATGGTTGCTAACGAAAGTATAATGAAAGCAATTGAACCTGAACCATGTACTTGATCGAAGTATTGAAACAACACCCCTCCAAGAACAGGCCCCAATAGTCCTCCAATCGCCGCCATTGCGATTAACTTTCCAGCCTGTTCTCCAAATTTATTTGGCCATAGTTGTGAGGCTGATGCTAGACATGCAGTCATAACTGCTGCACCGGATGCTCCATGTACCAATCTAGCGCCTGCAAGAATATAGAAAGCATGTGGCAGTAATTCTTCTGTTGCAACAAGATACATCAATGCAGAAATAGATAATAGAATTAGCGATAATAATATTATCTTACCGCATCCAATTCTATCGGTCAAACGACCAGTCAATGGACCTAACAAAAACATTGGAACTGCCCAAATTGAAACTAATAGAGTTGCTTGAGTTGCACTAAATCCAAATTGGGCCTGCCATGATGGCAGAATTGGAACTATGAATGCATATCCAAGATAATCAACGAATAAGGCCATAACTAAGGCTGGAAAAGCAAATGCCATCCTCCTTTGATTATTTTTCACTCCTCTTCCTCCAATTCTGGCAAGGAGTCAAGTACTTCTTTTGTCAATATTGCTGCATCCTCTATTTGCGTCATCAAAGTCAAATCTGAAACTGCCCCTGGCCGGCCAAGGCTCCACAATAATTCATGAATTATTTCCGTTGTTAGCTTTGTCATTTTGAGGACTTGTGGGTCGATTCTGGCCATAAACTCATCTTCATGAATTGCAATAAAATCTGGTTCCTCATCAAGAATTGAATCCATTATTTCTATTATTTCATCTCCAATATCATCCGCTTGATTTTGAAGAATCGTTTCCATTGTAGAACCTGCAGTGAGTTTACTGGAAGGCTTTCCCCCACCACCTAGAGTTTTTTTGCCTTTACTCATTTGTTTGAATGAAGGAACTGACGATGCCTCTTTTCCGAGTTCGTCTTCGCCACTACTTTCAACATCATCTGACTCTTCTTCGGATGAGAGTTCACTCGCTTCTCCAACCAATCTGTTCAATGCAATTCGTAGCATAGAAGACATCATTGACAAATCTACATCTTCATCAACTTCTATTCCTTCTTCTCCTAATTGTTGCATTATTTCATTGATGAAATCTGCATTAATTTTTTCTGGACTAACCAACCCTTTCAGCATCGGCAGAGCCCATTTTCCATCTCCCATCACCATTCCAACGTCAAAGGTACCTCCTCCTCCAGTCCCACTATCAATATCAGCAGGAGGTGGGACAAATTGCTTCCTAGTGTGTTTTCCAATTTGTTCTATCAGCGTGGGCATATCAATAGGTTTTGACATTACTTCTGCTATTCCGGCTCTAGCTGCAGCGATCAAAAAATCTTCGGTAATACTTCGTGATAGTACCACGATGCGGCATTTGAATGCGAATTCTGGGTCGCTCATCAAGCGTTGACTGGCATCTATTACATCGCCAGTGGACCAGTCACCTTCTAGCAAAACCACTTCCGGCATTGTTGCTAATGCAGTACCTTCTGCTTGGCGAAGGGTACTAGCCCTAGTAACATCAAATCCCTCTCTTTCCAATGAGTTTGCGAGCAGACCGCGACGGCCTTCATTTTCATCTGCAACAATTACCTTTGCCATGAAATCACCTCTTCAACCCCATAGGGGTTGGCAACTAGCCTTCAAACTCTTCCCTTCAATTACTGGTTCAAAGCAGTTTATTGAGGGTCTTCAAAGAAGCCAATTAACGGCGTGAAACTTTTCCGCCACTTGATAAATATGCTCTAAATCCACCGCGCATATTGACCAATCGTTCTGCTTCAATTCCAGAATCAATTAGTGTGTGGATGGCTTTTGATGACCTTATTCCACCAGCACAATAGAGAAGAATCTCTCCTTCCTTAGGAATCTTTCTTCTAATTTTTAGGATGTTAAAATGTGGTTGAACAATCTTGCACCCTGGGACTTTACCAGAACCATTTGCTTCGCCATGTGAACGAACATCGATGATAAATGGTTTCCAACCATTGTTGAGATTGGCAATAACTTGGTTTGCCGAAAGATTTCGGTATGGAGTTGAGAACCATTTCTTGAAAAGTCCTAGCATAAAATCACGACCTCAGTATTCGATTTCATCAGGCATAGCCGCATGCCATGCCATGATTCCACCGCTTAGGTTGAACAGCCTTGAAGAATCAAAGCCTGATTGTGTTAGGTGCATTATTGCCATTTCAGACCTCATTCCACCTTTGCAGTGAACCAATATATCTCTATCTGTAGGCAGATCATTCATTATTGATTGAACCCGGCTGTGGTCAACATTTAGGTCAACTGTTGCAATTCTTGCTTGATCATATTCCCTTTCAGAACGAACATCTAGAATAAATGGAGACCAACCATTCTCTTTCTTTTGAAGCACTTCTGACATACTAATATCAGTATACATTATTTCCCTTGGGATGGCCTTTCCCTTTTGAACCTCTTGCCCATCCTCAATATCAATTTTCACTTCTGGAGTTCTGCACCATTGACTAGATTCAAACATTTCAGTAACCATTTTCAAGTTGCTTACCGGCTCTCTATCCGAACTTTTTGAATATTTTAAAATATTGAAATCCATTCTTTCCGCATCATAAATTAGTAAACGCCCTGACAAGGATTCTCCAATTTCCAATATTATTTTTATCGCTTCCGTCGCTTGAATCGAGCCAATAACACCAGGCAATACTCCGAGAACTCCCCCTTGCTCACAATTAGGGACTGCATCTGCCGGCGGTGCTTCGGGGAATAAATCACGATAGCATGGTCCACCGTTATTGTTGAACACAGTAACTTGCCCTTCAAAGCGGTGAATTGAACCATAGACCCAAGGTATCCCCAAGATTGAACAAGCATCATCTATCAAATAACGAGTAGGAAGATTATCTGTGCCATCGATTAATACATCCCAACCTTGCTGCAATATTTCAAGGGCATTATCTGGATTAAGCCTATCTTCTATAGAAATTACTTGTATTGCTGGGTCAAGTGCATTGATACTCTCCTTTGCAGATATTGACTTTGATTCATTGACTTTATTCGTGTCATGTATTATTTGTCGCTGCAAATTAGAAATGTCAACTACATCATCATCGATAATACCAATTTTGCCTATTCCAGCAGCTGCTAAATACAGTAATGCTGGACTCCCTAATCCGCCTGCGCCTACAACAAGAACACTGGCATCGGCTAACTTTTGTTGGCCCTTAATACCTACTTGCGGCAATGTGATATGCCGCGCATGACGTGAAAGGTCGACCATGCACTGTCCAACATCAACATAGCAATGAATCCGTCGCCGTAGTGGCAATAGCAATAAATGCTCAATGAACGTTTTCTTCTAGCCACTTCTCAACATCCATTGCAGCCTGACAACCCATTCCAGCAGCGGTAATAGCTTGCTTGTAACGAGTATCGACTACATCACCTGCTGCAAATACACCATCAACCGAAGTCATCGTGTGTTTCTTATGAAGAATATACCCTTCGTCATCAGTTTCAACTTGTCCATCAAGGAAAGAAGTGATTGGAGTATGTCCAATAGCAATGAAAGCACCTGTGGCTGCAATCGTTTCTGTAGAGCCGTCACGTGGGTCTTCAACAATCGCACCAGTTAGCCCCTTTTCATCACTTAACCACTCTTTTATTTGTCTAAAAGTTTTGATTTCTATCTTGTCGTGGTTCGCAGCCCGTTGATACATTATTGTTGATGCTTTGAAAACATCTCTACGATGAAGGAGTGTAACTTTGCTTGCAAATCTGGTCAAGAAAGTTGCTTCTTCACAAGCGGAATCTCCTCCTCCAATCACCAATACTTCCTCATC
>DUCL01000044.1:0-338 GCA_012959845.1 Candidatus Poseidoniales archaeon | reverse complement strand
CGACCCTTCTGTTCTTCCTCACCTTTAGCACCGAGCCAAATTGATTCTGCACCGGTTGAAACGATTATTGCATGAGTCGAATATGTCTCACCTTCAACCACCACTTTGTAAGGTTTCTCAGATAGATCTACAGATTCTACATTCCTATCCTCAACAGATAGACCAAAGCGTTCTGCTTGTTCTCTTAATTCCATCATCATCTCAGGTCCACCAATACCCTGTGGGTAGCCAGGATAGTTCTCAACATCGCTAGTAAGCATTAACTGACCCCCTGACATATATCCTGCGAACATCAATGGATCTAACATTGCTCTAGCCGCGTATAATCCTGCAGTATA
>DUCL01000043.1 GCA_012959845.1 Candidatus Poseidoniales archaeon | reverse complement strand
GCTGGAATCTTTGTCGGTGTTGAATTGCCTTGTGAGCCAGACCAAGAGGAGAGATTGTTCAAATTATTAGATGATCTAGAACAAGCTCCAGTTCATTTCCTAAATCTAAATGAATTAGAAATCACTGTTGGTAATCAAGAAAATATGGATGTTAGGGGCTTCAATTTATCTGGTGGAATTACCGCTGCAGCAGAAGGCTCAGCACAACTGGCAATAAAAATAAAAGAAGCATCAAAAGATTATAACTTCCATGTTAAATTTTGCACCTCTCGTTACAAAGATGCAGGTCAACTGAGAAACAGGTTCCGCCGGCGAGGTCTTGCTACATTGCGAGCCTATGAGGTGCTATCTGATGATGACACAATTCTCTTTGGTGCCATACCCGCTACTCTTGAAGATGCTAATGACGATGTCAATGAACTACAACAGGAATTAGAGATTGCAGATGGTTGGATTCGCTATGATGCTAATACGCAGAGAATAGAATTGCCTTTGAGTCTTGCAGAAGAACTTTCCGAGGTGTTATCTGTTTCAGTACTCATGGTAGAAGTTCATCCAACACATGAACGATTAGAAGTTGGTGTAGTTCACCTAAACGAATTCCGTTAGATTGCCCATTGATTACTAACAGCAATTTGATGAAGCCTAACCGTTTCAGTTGCAATATGGGACTGCTTGACAAAGTGCAATGGAGCATTCTCAAAGAGAAACAAACATGGCAGGCATTTGCTATTGCAATCGTTCTTTTCAGCACCATTTCTTTTGGCGCATTGACGATGTTTGACAGCATGGATGAGATTTTTCAGTCCGATGCAGAACCAGAGCCAATACCAAATCTGATATTTGAATCATTGAATAGAACGGGTATCGAGGATAATATGACCAACGAAACTGGTTGGTTTGAGTTAAACAATTTCCGTGGAAATATCGTTATTTTAGATTTCATGGCACATGATTGTTCCAATTGTCATGCAGTCCAGAAACATTTGGAGAGTAATATGGACTCTTGGCAACAACAGGCTCAAGCCAATGGTAGAACATTGAGAATTATTGGTTATGGTGCTTGGTATTCCGAAGACATACCCTACCTTAACAACTCAGGCGGAGAGTATACTGTCCCGCTATATCCAACTGGACTAGGTAGTACTACTGCAGCAATAATGTCCAATAACACTACTGCTGACCCAGTGAGGCTATTCACAACCGGAGGGACTGGACAAATCCCAGTAGTCATGGTTCTCGATGAAGAGGGTTACATTATTGCGCGTCAATCCACAGGAACTCCTACCGATGGATGGAAAGCATTTGATTCAATAGTGGATAAAGCGATTTCTTCCGATGCTGATACGAGTAGTTACAGAATTGCTTGGGAAGAACCAGAAACATCGTTAAGGGCAGTATTTGTGATAGGCCTAATATTATCCATATTGGTATATTTCTCGCCTTGTGCATTCCCTGTTCTTCCAGGATTTATTTCCTATTATTTGTCATTAGGTGCAAGAGAAGATGAATTGATTGAATCTGGAAAACTGAAGTCCAAAATGCCAAATTCTATGGTAATTGGAGTTCTTTCTGGTTTCGGTATGTGGACTTTCTTTGCTTTGATTGGAATCGTTGCTCTATTGATGGGTGATGCCTTTGCACGTTCTGGATTGATTCATTACTTGGCAATTTTCATTGCCGTATTATTGATAATTCTAGGTTCTATGATGTTGCTTGGAGTAACTGCTCATGTCATGGGATTCGTTCAAAAGTTCGTAGATAAATATAGCACGACAGAAGAGGACGAAACATTCACACCACGCCGAAATATGTACCTCTATGGAATTGGTTATGCAGCAGCATCAATAGATTGTACAGCAGCAGCGGTTCTACCATTTGTCGTCTTATTGAGCACCCTTGGAGGGTCTGCGATAACATTTGGAATTGGTGGCTTAATGATAGGATTACTAATTCTGATGGTTGCTGTAACAATGCTCGTTGGACTAGGCCGACAAGTGATGATCAATTTCCTTAGAAGGGCAACTGGAATGATAAAGTTAGTCGGTTCTTGGATGATGATAATGGCCGGAATTGGATTGACAATATATTTGACCAACCAAGAAGCAGTTGCTCTGATTTTCGGCTGATACGATGATAGGTTGCTTTCCGGATAAGGGGGACTATTTCCACTTTATGTTCTTAATCTTGCGCCATTAGTGCAACTAATGTATTATTGAAGCGAATGTTCATAGGGTGGTATGCATACTGCCTATCAAGGGGGAATATCAATAGCCAGCCAAGAACTTTCAACAGAATTGATACACATAAATGCACAATTAACTCATGTAAGAGGCAGAATTAGATTAGATGGGCAAATTTACAATAATGGGAAACATCCTATCGAAAAAATCAAAATTGCAGCTTGCTATAATAGAGCAGATATTTCATCTATTGGACCATCTGGAGATACACTTCATTATTTATTGCCAGGGCAAACATATGAGGTTAGTATTTGGCTGGAGCCAAGAGCATCAGCGGAGAATATCATAATCGGCTTGAAGGTACGTGCAAAATCAAACGGCGATTCAATAAGAAATACAGTATATTTAGAACCATTTGACCTCAAAATAAAAGGTAGACCATATCAAAATGATAGGCGCTATTTAGGGTTATGAGTCAAAAACATTAGAGAAAATTTTCTCACCTTCATCGCTACCAGCAATGTCCAATGTTGGTTTAAACCAATATTTCCAGCACACTAAAGCGTAGATAATACCTGTCACTACATCCCATACGAAGTGTTGCTTTACCATCATTGTTGATAGTACTAAAGAAATCCAAGCGAACCAAAGTAGCGCATGAAGAACTGAATGAATTATTGTTTGCGAAGGAAACCATCTACGAATTACAAGGACAATTAGTAAACTTTGGACAATATGAAGGCTAGGCCAAGCATTCCAAGGTTCATCCACAGTGTGCATGAAGTCAAACTGAACTTGCCAAAATAATGATTTGGGGATTTCCATATCTCCTCGCAAATCTATTTCAACCGGCAAAATTAAGAAAACTGCAAAAACAAACCAGCAAGAAGTTATCAGCATTTGATGAAAAATTAAATTCTCACGCATCATTTTGTCACCTTTTATTCCAAACCACGCAGCGGCAGGATAATACAAATATAGGGTGCAATAAGGGATCATCATCCAATAGACAAAGGGAATTGAATCATCCAGGAATATTTTTGGATCGAATGCAGACCATCCTCTATACGCAGCAAGTTGGTTGGTGAAATAATAGATTGAAGCGGCACCAATCAGCATGGCAAGCATAAAGGTGAATGAAATCCGATGCCCTTTCCAATCATTTCTTCGCTTCCATGAGGATGCCCAAAATCGCCGTGGAATCAGCCCCCAATGCTTTACCATAATGTTGCGAGAGGCAAAGCCCTCATCAATTGATTGCCGGCAGGATGAATCATAATCACATTGTTGAAAGTGTTTATCAACACCAATAAGAGTACTTATTCCACAATATCTTGCCAATTGATGACTCTATCAGAAATCAATTCGGCTTCTTCAGCATCATGCGTAACATGCAAGGCACTGATTCCCTTTTGTTTCAGTAATTGTTTTGTTTCTAGTGCAATTTTTCTGCGTGATTTCACGTCTAATGCTGAAAATGGCTCATCTAACAATAGTAACTTCGGTTCAGAAATTAATGCTCTAATCAGGCATACCCTCTGAGCCTCACCACCGGATAGAGTCTCAATATTGTTTCCAGAAAACCCGGAAAGACCAACATCATTCAGATATTTTTCAGCCACTTCCTTTTGCAATTTCTTAGCAGGAGGGTTGTTCATTCCAAGCATAATATTGCCGGCAACATTTAGGTGAGGGAAAAGTACCGGTTTTTGAAAAATCAACCCGACTAATTTAGCATCAACATTATTTGCATTATCTCTAGTGATTATGTTTCCATCACTTTCAATTACGCTGATGGAGCCTTCCTCAACAGTTTCGAGTCCACAAATCATTCGCAACAATGTTGATTTTCCACAGCCACTCGGGCCTAGCAGTGCTATAATTTCACCACTATACATTTCAAGATTCATTGCCGAAAAAATATTTGTCTGGCCGAACTTCTTGGCCAATTTTTCAATTTTCAAGATAGTATCATCAGTATTTTGTTCCATTATATTCCGCCTCCATCTCCTTTGGGTCTAAATCGTTCAGCAATGACGAATAATGTGAATGTCAACATCATCAACATACTCGCAGTAGCCATAGCAACTGGTTGAACCATCGGGTCAAATTTTGGTCTTGACATCAGTTGGTCAACCAGAATAGATAGTGTGTCCCATGAACCAGTTCTAACCAATATCCAAGATGCACCGAATTCACCAAGGGAAAATGCTAGTGTCAATGATGCAGCCACGATTGCAGGTCCTCGCAGGAAAGAGAACCTACCATGCCACCAGCATTGAATTGGGTTCAAATTCAATAGCCTTGCTTGTTGCTCAAACACAGGGTCAATCGCTCTCATTGCCGGTGTCATTATTCTAACAACAAAAGGTGTAGTGAGCATTATATGCGGCAATACCGGAAGCAAGAAAAAACCGAAGAGGCTTGAATTATATCGTAAGATTCCAAGAAGAATTCCAAGGCCAACCATCACTGCAGAAATTGCCAGTGGTAGCATCGACATAACATCGACAATTTTCGCAAGTTTGACATTGTTAGATTTTTCAAGCGAATGAATAGTTGAAGATATTATCCAGCCTAAGGGTAATGAAATCAGTAATGTAACAATTGCATAAATCAAGGAATTTGTTAGTGCCTCAGATGCAGATACATACGATAGGTCACCTTGCCAAGCAGCAACCCAAGCATCAAAGGAAAACCGCTCTGTGAATTGTCCATTACCAATTGAACTCCTAATTCTGAATGATGCGACAAATATACTGATCATTGGTGCCAAGGTAAATACTAAGCCGAGAAAAAGAGTACCCTTCCCCACATAACTCAACTTTCCCCGATTGTGCCTTGCAACATTCTCCGAAATCATACTAACTCTACTATTATTTCTTCGCTGCAATAGCGTGATTAGAATTAATGTAAGCATCAAAATGAGAAATTGTATTGCCGATGTTGAAAGAATCACTAAACTTGCATCAACTCTATACCCCATTATCCCTGCAGCACCACCCATATTGGCCATGGATGATTCCATGGTTTCGGAAAATGGAGTTAGCCATTTTACTAGTGCAAAAGACGTGAATGAAAATAGAAAAGTCATCGCTGCTGCACAAAGAACCGCTGGGCCAATAAAGGGTATCCACAAATTCCTCAATCGGTTAATTCTACTATTTCCGCCCGGAAGAATAGATAGTTGCTCCTCCCATCTGGGGTCAAATGTTGCTAAAGGCGGCTCAACAAATCTAATCACAAGAGATAGGTTAAACCATGCGTGAGCCAAAATTAATGCGATAAAATGTCCAGGGTGTTGCCAGCCAAATGTATTAGAAATAGTCCCAATAAATCCAGATTCTAATCGCAAATCTATTCCAATGCTCCACAAGATTCCACCTTCTGAAATTAGGGCGAGAAAACCCATCGCAGCGACAATTGCTGGAGTCACAAATGGAACTGCTAACAGCGCTCTGGCCAAGCGAACATGTTTCCATTCACTACGAGCCAAATGCCAAGCGATTGGTAGTCCAATAAGTACCGTTACAACAGCCGAAAAAGAAGCCTCAACAAATGTAAACGTTAAGGAATCCAAGTTGGCAGGTCTATCTGCAAAAGAGGACATCGCACTAATAACTGAAACACCAGTTACCATCTGTAGTCTTTCAATTGCAAAAAAGAGTGGCGCAAACGAAATAATTGCAAAAATGATTACTGCTGAAGCTCCAATTAGACCTTTGAGATAATTGAAATACTTTTTTTCAATGGCAAAATAATTCAATATTCCACCTCAACAATCCACTTTGATAACCATTGGTCCATTTCTTGTGAAATTCTATCGTTTGTTATCGTGCATGGTTGAGTCGGTACATCGGCATGATGGCGATATCCTGCGGTTTCAGGTAAGCCTGTATTATTCAACACAGAATACATTAAATTTGCTTCTGGCATTTGTGTGTTAATTTCACTGCTTAAGAGATATTCAATGAATTGATTTGCCGCAATAACATTAGCTGCACCGTTGATCACTCCTGCGTATTCAACTTGATGAAACGATGTTTTTGGCAGCATCAAGGAGGTCGAATGAGTCCAATTCAATGAGTAGTAGGCTTCAACTCCTGGAGAATGGCAATATGATATTGTCATGGCCGCATCACCAATATGACCTTCAGTCCATTCGCCATATCCTCCAGTGTAATGGACCTCATACGATTCAGTCCATCCGCTGGTAATAATTGCTCCATTATTTTTCATCTGCTTCCACCAATCAAAGGCATCAGTAGAGTTGTCCTCATCATTCTCAAAATAATCAATAGTCGAAATCATGAATGAACGGCCGGGAGAGGAGGTTACTGGTGAAGGGAACGCAACTTTG
>DUCL01000042.1 GCA_012959845.1 Candidatus Poseidoniales archaeon | reverse complement strand
GGATTTAGGAATCTACAAATTAATCCCTCAACATCTAGAGGAATCTCTCTTCTCATTGTTGTGAAATATACTTCAAAGATATTGTATCTATTGATGTATTAGTCATTCGCTTGCAAATCAATTTGCAATGATGAAATATCAAACTCGTCTTTGGGATTATGGCCGAATATATCCAGTACCAACTTTAGTTGCTCATTTTCCATCTGCCCAGAAATCCACGCGATACTCTCGGTTTCGGTGGATTTCCTAGTCGCCATTACATGATTGCTGAAAATATATGATTGAATGGTCCAATTGGAAAGTTTCTCTTCTGATAATTTCTCTTGCGAACTCCAGGGATGCTCATAACTTGAACCAATATTATTTACATAAATTTGAATAGAACTAAGAGTGCAATAAGAAAACGCTATGGTAAGAACGATTTGAATAATTGGCAAAAGTTTATTTTGAGAATATTGCACTACTATCAACAAGATTATGATACCAATACCAAGTAGTACTCTATTTCTGATAGAATCATATTGCAGGGACATTTTTCGCTTTGATATCACTAGATACAGGGCCATCGATTGTAATAGAATGGCACTCACAAATGCATGGAATAAATATTCATTGTATTTGCTAAAGCACAGCATCAGTATACTAATTGCTATTGGAATCAATGACCAAGAATATAAAAAAAGCGCTGGACTAAGCGCTGGTTTGAATTCAATCCGACGCCATCCCATTCGGGTTAACTCCTCATGGGTCATATTGCTGGTTCAATGCAAATACCTTATCAAATTGTGCATTGCCATATTGGATTTAGTTTTTGCAGGTCAAAGGTATTTGTAGTTGAATAATATAATGCGCCATATGGAACAAATTTTTCAATGTTCTAGCAACGAATATTTTTCCAAAGTTGATGCTAGTTTTGATGTAGTCAGTAGCGTCACAGAGGACCGGTTCACTGTATTCAAAGGGTGGTTTCGCTCTGTTGAAATAATAATGATACCCGCAGGTGATGAGTTACTGGTTCAATATAAACCGACCATCACAAAACTTGGATTTGTATTGTCAGCGATTATTTCATTAATTATTGCCAGCAATATATTGTTTATCGCGGTCACAATCATTGGGCTATTCTTCATCCAAATAGCGTACTCTTCACAATTAACATGGGAGATATTGCAGGCAACCCAAACCACAATAAAATTGAGAGAGGACTAAAGCAATTAGCGTACTACTACTCATCTTCTTCGAATGGATGGCGCAGACACAAATTTCTTGCAGCATATACCTCATCGACTCTGCGAACTGGAGTGGTTACTGGTGCTGCATGTAGTGTATCTGCATCCACTTGTAGCACTTCAACGAAATGCTCTGCAAAGGCATCAAGAACTTCCTTTGATTCAGTTTCTGTAGGTTCTATCATCATACATTCAGGGACAACTAATGGGAAGTAAACTGTTGGTGCCATATACCCTTTATCAAGCAATCCTTTTGCCACATCCATCGCCGAAATACCATATTTTTCTTTCGCTGGCTGCAATGATAGTGTGAATTCATGCTTCGCCACAGTAGTAGGTGCGCCGTCGCAAAACATATCTTCAACACCAGCCTTTTTTGCTTCTCTAAAAATAGCATGCCTCAGATAATTTGCATTGAGTACTGCATGCTGTGACATTGTGCGCAGGCCATTGCCAAAGCGGCGATAGAAAGCCCAACTTCTCACTACTGCTCCAGCATTTCCATGCCATTGTTGGACCTTGCCAATACTTTTTGCTGGTTGGTACCAACCATACCATAAATCATCGATAGCATGTGCTTCCTCGCCACCCATTATCGGCCTCTTCTTGACGATTGGACCTGGTAGGAATTCAGCAAGATGGTTCTTAACTCCAATCGGACCAGAACCGGGTCCTCCACCACCATGTGGCTGTGAGAACGTTTTGTGAAGGTTGTAGTGGACTGCGTCAAAACCCATTAGTCCCGGTGAAGTGATTCCAAGTATCGCATTGAAGTTAGCGCCGTCATAATACATTTGGCCTCCAGCTGCATGAACTATTTCCGCCGCTTGTGATATTTCTGGTTCAAATAGTCCAAGTGTATTCGGATTGGTAATCATCATCACAGCGGTTTGCTCATCAACCGCTGCTCTTATCGCATCCAAGTCTAGTCTGCCGTCTTCTCTGCTAGGAATCTCAACGATTTCAAATCCGGCCATAGCGGCACTTGCAGGATTGGTTCCATGTGCTGAATCAGGAACCAATACTTTTGTTCTCTCTGTCTCGCCACGACTCCTGAAGTATTCTTGGATGCAACGAACTGCAGTAAATTCGCCCTGTGCTCCTGCAACTGGCTGCAATGTAACTTGATCCATTCCAGCACATATTTCTAGCATTTCTTGCATTTCATGGAATATGGACAATAGACCTTGGATGTGATGTTCAGGTTGATGTGGGTGTATTTCCGCAATTCCAGGTAATTGTGCAATGACCTCATTTATTCTCGGATTGTGCTTCATTGTGCAAGAACCAAGTGGATAAAATCCAGTGTCAATTCCAAAATTTCTCTTGGAAAGCCAAGTATAGTGGCGAACCATTTCCGGTTCGCTTAACCTAGGCCAACGTGCTGCTTGTTTTCTTGTCAAACTTTCAGGAAGTGATATTGAATTCGCTGGAAGAAGCGGTTGCGGTTGCGAGTAGCCTTTGCCAATAGCACCATTGTGGTCGAAAAGATTACTCATGCACCCACCGCCTTTGATGACCACAATGCTAAATGCGCTGCGAGCAATTCAATTTCTTCCGCTTTGGTTTGGTCCGTAACTGTGATGAGCAGCCAATTTGTACGATTTGGATACCATGCATTCAGATTGAATCCGCCAACAATTCCATTACCATCCAAATAGGCTAAACAGTCCTTTGCCTTACCTGGTAACTCAATTACGAATTCATTGAAGTGATTCCCATGTATATGAGGAATAGCAATTGTTTGTATTTCACTCAACTTTTGCTTGGCCAACAAGCAGGCTGTCATATTTCTAACAGCAAGTTGATTGAGGCCTTCCGGCCCTAACAATGCCATGTGCATCGCACCCATCAGTGCGATTAGCGTTTCATTAGTACAGATATTTGAGGTTGCACGATGCCTCCTAATGTGTTGCTCACGAGTGGATAGTGTTAGACAATATGCAACTTTACCATCAACATCAATTGAACGCCCAACTATTCGTCCTGGCATCAGTCTTAGATATGGTTTGGAACAAGCAAAAATTCCGTACAGTGGCCCGCCTCCGGTAATTGGAGAACCGAGCGGCTGTCCTTCACCGACAACCATGTCTGCACCATATTTTCCAGGTGCTTCAACAACTCCAAGAGACACTGGCTGAACACTAACAATTAGCGCAGTATTTTCGCCAATAATTTCCTTCAAGCGAGTAATTCCTCCATCGAGCAAGCCAATAGGATTTGGTTGTTCAACATATACACCGCAACTTCCTGCTGCTTCTATTGCAGATTCCAAATCAATTGTTCCATCTTGATTATGCTTTAGCATTCTGATTTCAATTCCTCCGCCTTGGCAGTAATTTTGCATTACCGACATTTTGTCAGGGGAAGTAAGTTGTGAAACATAGACTACATTTTTCTGTGTTGCCTTACGGTTATGCACTCTGACAGCACAGGTGAGTGCTTCTGCACTAGCCGATGAGCCATCATACAATGATAAGTTGGCAATTGGCAAACCCACTAATTCTGATAAAAGTGTTTGAAATTCCCACATTGCTTGTAGCATTCCTTGACTTACCTCTGGCTGATATGGAGTGTATGCTGTCAAGAACTCTCCACGTGAGATCATTGCAAAAACTGCTGCTGGAATATAATTGCGGTACAATCCAGCACCCAAAAATGATACTCGGTCACAAAGAGCAACATTATTTCCGAGCAATCTCTTGGCATCTGCTATTATTTCTTCTTCGCTTTGTGGACCTCGTAAAGGGAGCCCATCTTGCATCCTTATTTGCGACGGAATATCACTGAATAGTTCATCAATATCGGATAGACCCATTTCCGCTAGCATTTCCTGTTCTCTACCCAAATTTGGCAGTTGGTCGACCATGATAATCACCTCACCCCTATGGGGTGCATGTTTAACGGTGCGCGTACCGGTGATAATGTTCATCCCCAATTGAATTGCAAAAATAGTGATATTGAAGGGAATCACTGATGGGTAAGTTAGGTTTGCCAAGTGTCATGGCGAAGGTCGCAATGGTGGTTTCAAACTCCTGTGCGCCAGACCCAAGAGTCTTGCGCAGTGCATTCTGGTTAGTTGAAGCTGGGCATCAAGTAACAATTCATGCATTTGATAGATTGCAACTGCATGCTAAATCAGAATCAACGCATGGTGCGAGAATAATGCGCTACCATCTAGGTGAGATTCCATATGGGGGGATGAGAAAAACAATCAAAGGTATTTTACAATTTGTTAAACGGGTCAAAGCATCACTAATACATTCTCCGCCGGATTTGATATATTGCCATGATGCGGATACTCTTTCTGTTGCAGTGTCACTGAAAAAAAGCCATCAGATTCCATTTGTTTTTGATATGCATGACCTTCACCATACGTGGATTAGAATGCCATCTCCTAATTCCATTCTTCGTAAGTTGTTAAGTCGCAAGTTGGAAGCAACAATGCTACGACAAGCAAGCAAAGCCGATGCAATTATTACGACTAGCGGAAAGATAGAGGGTGGGAAATTTGATGGCTTTGAACAATATCTTCAATCGAAAAATCTTGCTTCAACCGTCGTAGAAAATCGTCCACTAGAAATGTCAATTCCACAACAGGAACCTTCTGATAACAAACAATGGACCATCGGTTATTTGGGACGTGTTCGTGAATTGAAAACTTTTACTCTAATGCTGGAGGCAATAAAATTGATTCCTGCCACTGAACGGCCAAACATAATCATTGCCGGTGATGGAACAAAGGCAAAAGAAGTGCAGCAATTGATGATGGATGCAGTTGAGTTTGGAGAAATTGAGGCAGAGGTCAGTGGAGCATTTACATCTAGCCAATTTCAAGAATTAGTGGGCCAATTGGATGTAATGTTTGCACTATATCCACCAAATAGAGGTAACATTTCTCAAGGCGCATTGCCCGTAAAAATGTTTGATGCTGCAGCACATGGAGTTCCCAGCATTGTAAACTCAAATTGTCTAATGGGTGAATTGGCAGAATATGAAGAAATTGGTATAGCCGTCAGATGGGATGATCCACAGGCTGCGTGTGATGCATTGTTAGAACTTAGAGGAACAATAGTTGAATTGAGAATAACCTCGCAAAGAGAAAAAGATAAGTTTCTCTCCGCTGTGCTACCATTGCTTGACTGAGGTCAAATAAATGGCGGCCTAACGACAACTGCCCTAACCGATTTTCTTGGACTGGCAACAATTAGTACTTCATCGCCTTCTGATACCCCACTAATGTATCCAATCCCAATGCCAACATTATCCAAACTTGGTGCGGGTGCTCCTGATGATAAGCGACCGATTGTATTACCATCCAAATCTGTGACTTCTTTGCCTGGACGGGGCAGTGGCCCTCTTTCAACATACTTTATCCCCCACCATTTTTCATCGGTTGGAGAATGTGAAAGAACTCTATCTCTACCAATAAATTCGTGCTCCAAATCTATTCCGAAAGGAACATTTGTTTCCCACGAATCTCTTGTGAGGAATCCATCAGAATCTTCTTCTTGAAGGGGTGGCCAGCAAAAATCAACACCAGATAATAGGTATCCTTTTTCCAATCTAAGGGTATCTCTTGCCCCTAATCCAATTGGTGTCGCTCCTGCATTGATTAAGGCTCTCCAAAGGATTGATGCTTGCTCGTTAGGGACAAAGATTTCGTATCCAGCCTCTCCAGTATATCCAGTTCCTTGTATCCACCCGGAAATGTTCAATGAGTTACTTTCAATTTGCTTCCATCTAAATCTTCCAACATGATTTCCATCAGATAATATTGAGGTTAGTAGGTTTTTCGCGTTTGGACCTTGTAAAGCCATGATAGAGGTTTCATCGGATAGATTTTCTAAAGTGATTGAGCCATCTTCAGGCAATTTTGCAGTAAACCAATCCCACATCACTCCAATCATTGAGGCATTTGGAACTCCTAATATTTCATTTTCACTAACAACTGCGAAAATCATATCGTCAATAAGATGGCCATTGTCGTCTAAAAAATGAGTATAGGCACAACGCGTTGTACCAATTGTAGTCACCTTCTGCGTTGCGATGCTCTCAAGCCATTGCTTTACTGAATCTCCTGAAATACGAAATGACCCCATGTGAGAAACATCGAATAACCCTGCTCCTGATCTGCAGGCTAAGTGCTCTGCCTTGATATTTGAATACCAAATGGGTAGTTCAAAACCATGAAAATCTACAATGTTTGCTTCAAGTGAAACATGTTCATCGTATAGGGCGGTACGCATTGGTTTGCCTTCGCTCATATTAACACCGATTAATAACTGCCACTTAAACTTCCATGAGAGCACATTTCATGACATCGCT
>DUCL01000041.1 GCA_012959845.1 Candidatus Poseidoniales archaeon | reverse complement strand
GGAGTGGGCTCTAAATCTTCAAAAACTTGGGCTGCTGGCTCATATTTTGATTTGATTCTTTCTTCAGCATTAATGATGATATTGTTCATTATTACTCTGACAATTGTTTTCATTACAGGTTCATCAAATCTGTTTGCTACAAAGGAATTATCGAATATTGCAACACTTGCTGTTGTCATTTGTGCTTCGATGGGATGGATAATGGCAATGCATGCTGGAATTGCTTTTGATATTCTACCATTAATACATGGCGTAGTTACATTTGAATATACTTTGTTGAGATTATATTTGCTGATAAATGTAGCAGGGCAGGCGCTAATTTTGGGTGGATTATTGACAAATGATGTACAATTGATGCAAGATTTTTCAACCGCAGGTATCGCTTTGCTATCTTGGTCCTTAGTGATGTTAGGAAATCCTGGTAAATCATTGCATCAAAACAAACAGACAGACAGTGATGACGTAGTGGGGATCGCCTCAATCCTCCCAGGATTGTTAGTACCGGCTTTTGGAATTGCGATGCTTACAGTGTGGGTTCTAAGAGATATTCCTGGAATGGTTCAGTTGGGTTTCGCAATCGTTTTGGTTATATTTCTCAATATGATAAATGTTGCAACAATATTGTCTCACTTTAATCGGAGAGTAAACATAAATATCGTAAAGCCCAATAATATCCCTTTCATATTCATCACAATGCTACTATTGTCGATTGTACACAGCATAATAGCATTTTTGTATGGGCGAGGAAAGGTGGATGTTGAAATATTTTCAATATCATTAGGCCTCCCATTCTTATGGGTTTTTTTATCATTAAAGCCACACAAATTATTGCATAACAGCTTCTCTAAGAATGGTATTCCACATTCAAAATTAATTCTCGCATCATTAGTTTCTTACTTATTATTAGCATTTACAACTACACTAGGAATGTTTGGGTTTGAAATCGGAGCGGGTGTTACATATGCTCTATTTCTCTTCTGCACTTCGCTATTAGGTGTATGGGGGATGGTACTTTATTTGCATGAAGACCACCTACACATTTCAACACATAACAGAAAAACACCATGGCTAACATTGGCATCATTGATTGGAGGTGCAATATTAATAATTTACATATATTTTGGAATTGATTTTCAGAATGATGGATTCAGTGAACTCGAACTCCTGTGGGCTATATCACTGCTTATTTCTTTCATCTCTTGGTCGGTATTCATGATTAAAGATGTATTTCTCGCAACTAAGGATTGGCACAAAATACCAATGTATTACGACCGCTTTATCAAAGAATAATATATTATTTGAGTCCTTGTTGCAAATCAATAAGTGCTTGTGAAGCAATTCCCAATACCGTTGATTCCGAGCCATCAATTATCTGTGCCCATTTACCCATAGGACCTGCTAAGTCATAGCCGCCGGCCTTACCGTGCCACGATTTTGACAAGATTAATTCAACTAATACTTCATCCGAAAGAGGACTGATTTCAACTATGGAATATTCGCAATAATACTTCCATTTTCCTGCTTTCTTTATTCCTGTAGCAGACCACACTTGGTGCCTTCTACCAGATAATCGATGTAACATCATAGCGGCTTCAATTTCGTCCTTTGGTTTACCAATGCTAAGCATAAGGTCATCGGGATCGCTGAGCATTGTGTCGCAAACAATTACTATGTCATATTCATTAACATGTGGTTCCAAATCTGCGGCCATTGCTTTTGATTTACAAATCTCTAACACTTGATAATCAACTTCTCCAGTTGGTGATTTTTCATCAATACCCTCAATTCCTTGGCATAGAATATTTGGGAAAATTTCTCGCAAAATTTGTTGTCGCCGAGGAGATTTGGAGGCAAGCCAGATATCAGTCATGTTCTCCCCACATGTGCCCAACAGGCTTGAGATTATTGCTTTTGTTGGGGTTTTTTTCTAAAAATCAGCAAAATGAACAAGGGAGAGGTTGAAGACTTGAAGGGAACTCCACCGAATAGTGGCCGGCATGGATGACATAGTAAGAATCCCAACTCATATTGAAGGATTAGATGAAAGTATGCAAGGTGGAATACCAAAAGAACACCTCTGCCTTATTGCTGGTGCATCTGGTGCAATGAAGTCCAGTGTTTCATTTTCATTACTATACAACGCTGTACTATACGGTGAAACAAGTGGGATATATGTTACTCTAGAACAGGGTAAAGACTCTCTTCGTTCTCATATGTCAAACATGGGAATGAATGTTGATGATGCGCGAGTCCGGAATCGTATTGCAATTATTGATTTAGCAGACCTTCGAGTTCAATTGGACCAGCAGGGAATGAACAATCGAATTGACTGGATGGGGCAATTGATTAAACAATTGACCTCCTATCGCGAATCAATTGGTTTTGAGTTATTAGTATTTGATTCACTCGGTGCTTTCTTCACATTGACAAAAATGGAAAATCCTCGTGATGAGATTTTCCGCCTTTTTGAGGCGGTTAGGCGACTTGGGCTTACTTCTTTCTTTATCTGTGAAATGACTGGTGAAGATCACAAGCAATTTGGTGAATACGGTGTTGAAGACTACCTTGCTGATGGAGTAATTCACCTTGTCATGGAAAGAACTGGAGACGACGTAACAAGAAAACTCGGTGTTGTAAAAATGAGACATACTCGCCACAAGTTAGGATATTCACCTCTTGCTTGGAAAGAAGAAGAACAAAGATTCACAATTAACTGATCATTCAACAGTTACTGATTTTGCTAAGTTTCTTGGCCGGTCCACATCGTTTCCGAGTGCTAGAGCTGTGTGATAGGCAATCAATTGCATTGGCACAACAGTAAGAAGTGGCGATAGTAATGGATGCACTTTAGGAATTGCAATATTGACATCTCCCTCTTCACTGATCTCATCTCCTTCTTCATGGATTAAGATTATCTTTGCACCACGTGCCTTGGATTCGTGAATTGCTGAGACTGTCTTCTCTTTTACATGGTCATTTGGCACAACGAAAATTATCGGGCTACCCTCTTCAAGTAATGCGATTGGACCGTGCTTCATTTCTCCTGCTGGATATGCTAAACACGGGATATAGGCTACTTCCATCAGTTTTAATGCACCTTCTTTAGCAACTGGTGCAGATATTCCCCTTCCTAAGAAAAATACACTCTTAGCATCCTTGACCAATTCAACCGCTTCCATTATTGGCCCCACATCTTCAAGATATTCCTCAATCAAATGTGGTATTTGTTGCAAACCGTGAATTATTTCTTTGCCCTTCTCTTTACTAATTGAGCGTGAACGCCCGACTTGTAATGCGAACATTGTCAATGCTACAACCATATTAGAGAATGCCTTCGTTGAGGCCACTGCCTGCTCTGGTCCCGAATGAATGTATACTCCTTGACCACATTGTCGTGCAATGGTAGAACCAACAACATTGACAACTCCATACACTTGAGCACCTTTTAGTTGAATTTCTTTAATGGCCGATAATGTATCTGCTGTTTCACCGGATTGTGATACAGCAAAATGAAGTGCATTGGGATTGATAACAGGATCATTATGTCTAAATTCACTAGCGATATGAGTTACCGCTGGTATTCGCGCCAATTTTTCAATCAATAATTGGCCAATTTCTGCAGCATGTAATGCTGTTCCACAACCGATTAATCTTACATGTGGGACTTTTGCTAAAGCTGAAGGTGAAAGGCGTAATCCACCTAATCTTCCATTTCCTCTAACTCTATCTAAGCGGCCACTAATGCAGTGACGTAACGCATCGGGTTGTTCGTGAATTTCTTTGAGCATGTAGTGTTCATATTCACCTAAGTCCGCTTCACCCCATGACTTCTCGAGAACTGAAACTTCGACACTTTTACGATCTCCTTTCAAACTTGAACGCGTAATTGAAGTTGCAGTTAACACTGCAATATCGTCGTCGTGCAAATGCACTACTCTATCTGTAAATTCGGAAAGAGTCGGTCCATCACTCGAGATGAACATTTCACCATCTCCTTTTCCGATTTCCAAGGTTGAACCATTTGCTGCAACTACAATAACATCATGATTTTTGAATAGAACACAAAGTCCCCAAGTACCACTTGCTTTCTGAAGTGTTCTTCTTACCGCTGCCTCTGGATTATTGTCAACTGCTAATTCAATTTCAATAATATGTGCTAGGGCTTCTGAGTCGGTTTCACTCTTCAATTCCACTCCTTGAGCTACCAGTGATGCTCTAAGAATTCGTGAATTATTTATTATTCCATTATGAACTATCACTACATCGCCAGAGGAAGAAGCATGAGGATGCGCATTCTCTTCTGTAACTCCACCATGTGTAGCCCAACGTGTGTGCCCGATTCCACTGGTTCCCTGGATATTTGATGGCAAGATTGATTGCATTTCGCTAACTTTTCCGACCTTCTTGAAAATTGAAATTTCTCCGTTTTTGACCGCAATACCAGTGGAATCATAGCCACGGTATTCCAGTCTTCTCAGTCCATCAACTAGAATCGGAGTTGCCCTTTTAGAACCAATATAACCAAAAATACCACACATAATATCAACTCAAAATTCAATGATTTGGGAACACATAGGACATGAAACATTCTTTCTCGTCATATCCTTGACAGTGAACTTCGCTTCACAACTGGTACAGGAAACATCTCTCTGAGGAGGGGCAATTCCAATCAATGCAGGTAGAGGTAACTGGCCTAGCGGTGGAAGGGTTCCTAATGGCGGAAGGTCTCCTAATGGCGGAAGGCCTTCGAGAGGTGGAAGTTCCCCTAATGGTGGAAGGCCTTCGAGAGGTGGAAGTTCCCCTATTGGTGGAAGGTCTGGAAATATTGCATCGGCTGGAGCATTAATTATTGATTCCAAAGGTGGGAGGTTTTTGCTGATTTCATCAAACATTTCCTGCTGCTCTCTTTTTTCCTTTCTGTGAATTCTTCTATCAAGCCGAGGGTTTCCTTCTCCACTTTCAGACTTCTCAGTGAGTGATTCAGCGAGTGTTTGTTCCTCCTCTTCCTCCATTACAACATTGGTATCTAAGACAACCAAATCATCTGCTTCTCTATCAATTGCCAATAGGGGACCATCATCCTTCTCTGGATTAATCATAATCTCGATTGAATCATCTGTTTCGTCAATGACCTTGGATTGAATCAATTCAAGTTCTCTGCGGCGTGAAGATGAACTAACTGATACGAACATGAACACTAAGAACACAAGTAATGATACCACTGTTCCTATCAAAATGGCCATCTTTGTTTCTTCATCTCCCGGCAAATAAGATAGTAGCGTATCTAAGAGAGGAAGATCCTCAACCTCTTTAGTGCCCTCATTAATTGAGGCGAGTGTTTTCAGAGTCAAACTACCACTGGCAGAGGATAACAAAATCATACCATCAAATTCCATACCTGCATAACCTGAAATGAATCCTTCAGTTAAGATATTGGATATTGAATAATCGGTTAAGGTCATATTCTGCAACAATAATCCATAGCGAGTAACAGGACCATAGGCATTTATCTCATCGAATAAGAATTGAACTCCGCGCGAGGTTGGGTTCATCTCAAGATTAGACATCCCCGGTGCACTGACATGATTAGCATCGTTTGCCCACAATCTATCTGTTACTGTATAAGTTAACTTTGCTTCTTTACCCCTACCTTCTCTCCAAGCGGCGTAAATGATTTCATTATCTGTTCCTTCCTCTAGAATTATTGAAGCTAAGGATGCATCATCTCCTATCGATGTTTGGAAACCCCAAGAGGAAGTGGTTGAATCGCCATGAGTGTACATCAACCCTACTCTATCTACACCTGTTACATCATCTCTAATCTCTTGGTAAAGAATGTGTAATTCATCTGAACCCAAAGCAATTGCTAATGCATCTCCTATACTACGACTGATGTCAATATCCGATAAAACAATTACTGGATTGCCCCAAGAACCTTGGGCGTCTGGTGTTTCCGAAGTTAAGGAGAAAATGGAGGTGACATCTTGCCATGAACCTCCGGTCGAAATATCCCTTTGGTATCCAGCAATTACCATTATTCCATCATACTGGTCAATTGCAAGACCCCAGTATGACCCTTCGGATAATTTCAATGGATTCATTAATGACTGCTTAGGAGTTGTTTCTCCACTTGCAGAAATTGCATTCATTGCTAAGTCTGTATATGTGTAGCCATCAACCTCTACTGTTTTGCGACTCCACACTGCTTGGACTAATCCATCATCTCGTTGACTTACAGCAAGTTCGCCGCCCCAATTTGATTCTAGTTTTACATCTCCCGGCATCGACATTGATTCTGTAATGGTTCTAACGTGTAACTCCCCATCGATGGTAGTGAACAATAATGCACCTTCATCCAATCCCACAAATTCTAGTGGAACTTCATTTTCTATCAGATTAATTCTCACTTGTGAACCTAAACTAACTTCATCGATCACTGTGTAAAAATAATGAATACTTTCACTTGCCTCTACTCCATCACCTAACAAAGTGGCTCGGTAGAAGACATATCCAACATCGGAATGAATGTCATGGAATTTTGCAGTACTATATCCAGAACTTGA